>JANMQE010000320.1:0-1534 GCA_031370195.1 Phyllobacteriaceae bacterium | reverse complement strand
CGATGATGGCATGGTCCTTCGGGCGGCGCGCTTCGAACAGTTCAGCAACACGCGGCAGACCGCCGGTGATGTCCTTGGTCTTGGCGCTTTCCATCGGAATACGGGCAATAACGTCACCCGGCTTCACGGTTGCACCCGGCTCGACCGACAGAATGGCCTCGACCGAGAGCTGGAAGCGCGCATCGCCGCCGCGCACAAGCTTGAGCAGCTTGCCAGCTGCATCCTTGATGACGATGGACGGACGAAGGTCCGAGCCGCGCGGCGTCGAACGCCAGTCGATAACCACGCGCTTGGTGATGCCCGTGGACTCGTCTGTCGATTCCGAAACCGAGATGCCGTCAACCATGTCTTCAAAGGCAACGATGCCTTCAACTTCCGTCATGACCGGGCGGGTATACGGATCCCACTCGGCCAAACGCTGACCGCGCTTGGCAATATCGCCCTCGTCAACCAACACGCGCGAACCGTAAGTGATGCGGTTGGCCGTGCGTTCCTTGCCGGCGGCATCAACAATGGCGATCACCATGTTGCGGCCCATGGCAACAAGATTGCCTTCCGAGTTGCGGACGATCGAGCGGTTGCGGATCTGCACCTTGCCTTCAAACGTTGCTTCAAGGAACGAGCTATCCACCACCTGCGCGGTGCCGCCCATGTGGAACGTACGCATGGTAAGCTGCGTGCCCGGCTCGCCGATGGACTGCGCGGCGATAACGCCGACAGCTTCACCCTTGTTGACCGGAGTGCCGCGGGCAAGATCGCGCCCGTAACACTTGATGCACACGCCGCCCTGCGTTTCGCAGGTCAGCGCCGAGCGGATACGGATCGACTGAATGCCGGACTTCTCGATCACATCAACATCCGGCTCCTGGATCATGATGCCGCCCTGAACAAGCACTTCGCCTGTCACCGGGTGCACAATGTCTTCAAGCGCCGTGCGGCCGAGGATGCGCACGCCAAGCGAGGCGACAACCTGACCGGCATCGATGATGGCGGTCATGGTCAAGCCCGTTTCAGTGCCGCAATCATCCTCGATGACGATGCAATCCTGCGCCACATCCACGAGACGGCGGGTGAGATACCCCGAGTTTGCCGTCTTCAGGGCCGTGTCGGCAAGACCCTTGCGGGCGCCGTGGGTCGAGTTGAAATATTCAAGAACGGTCAGACCTTCCTTGAAGTTCGAGATGATCGGCGTTTCGATGATTTCGCCCGACGGTTTGGCCATGAGGCCGCGCATGCCGGCAAGCTGGCGCATCTGGGTGGGCGAACCGCGCGCACCCGAATGTGACATCATGTAGATCGAATTCATCTGCTTTTGACGGCCGTCGGCGTCGAACTTGACCGCCTTGATCCGGCCCATCATTTCCTCGGCCACCTTTTCCGAGCACTTGGCCCAGGCATCGACGACCTTGTTGTACTTTTCGCCCTGTGTGATCAGGCCGTCATTGTACTGCTGCTCATATTCCGTCGCCAAGGCTTCGGTGTCAGCCACCATCTTTTCCTTGGTTTCCGGAATGACCATGTCGTCCTTGCCGAA
>JANMQE010000249.1:0-3919 GCA_031370195.1 Phyllobacteriaceae bacterium | reverse complement strand
ACGGCGTGTGCGATCCGGTGCGAGAGGCGCATGATGCAAAGAATGCCGGCAGCGGGCGCGAGGGGCGGAATTTGATGACGATTCCCCGCGCGGCGATGACGATCAATCTCCGGATGGCGGATTCTGCCGGGCGCAGGATGAGGAGGATGGCGGCGTAGAGTGCGCGCGGGAGGGTGAAGGTGGCGGAGCCAAACTGGGCTTGCGGCAGTCCCCTCTCCGTCACGGGCTGCGCCCGCGACACCTCTCCCCGCAAGCGGGGCGAGGTAATAGGGCCGGCGGTTGGCGTTACCTCGCCCCTTTGGGGGTCCGAAGGACGGGCGAGACCGGTGGCTCGCCCCGGTATGGTGTCGGCGAAGCCGACGGAGAGGGGACTGCTGCCGGACAAGGGGCTGCTGCCAACGCCGACACTTCGCAGCATCGCGAACAGCTCGGCGATGATCGCGAGCAGTAGCGTGTGGTTACGGGTTATGGCCATTTCCCAGTTCAATGCTTTTGGTTCCCTTGTTGAACACGACGGGAATTATCAGCTGGAATTGGGAGTGTGTGGATAAGTTTCCCGAAATTTGCTCTCGCAAGGCCGCGTGGCGGGAAGAAAGATCGGGGACAGTTCACTTAATTCCGGATGCAGGCGTGGCAATTTTCTGCATCATATCAATGAATTAAGTAAACTGTCCCCGAATTTCCGCCAACAGCAATTGACGCCACGGCGATGCGGGATCGTGGTTTTTGGGAGGTGGACAGATTTATTTTGGAGGTTTCTGGCGGCGACCGAATTTCGGAGACAGTGCAGCCAATTGCTGCGAGGGCTGTATGCTGTCGGTGGGCGATGCGGGCAGCAATTGGCAGCACAGTCACCGCAAGTCTGCTTGCGGCAGTTCCTTACCGAATTCCGGAGACAGTGCAGCCAATTGCAGCGACGTCTGCGCGCTCTCGGTGGGCGATGCGGGTAGCAATTGGCAGCACAGTCACCGCAATTCTGCCTGCGGGACGCCCTTGATTGCCTCAGCCTGCCAGCAACCGCTTCATGTTGACTGTTGGATCGCCCAAATCTGCTGGCGTTGGTTTGAGGCCTTTGGCGATGATCATTTCGGCGAGGCGGATGTCTTTGGCGACCGTGTTGCCGGGGCCTATTGCGCTGGCGGCTACGAGGCGGTTGTCTTTTGCGATGTGGAAGAGAATGAACGCGGTGGCTGACAGGTCGCGGCGGACTGTGCTTGCGCCTTCGTCCTGCAGGCCGGCGATTTGCATTGTCAGGTCGTATTGATCGGACCAGAACCAAGGGACCGTGATCAGCGGTTCTTCTTTGCCGAGCATGTTGGCGGCGGCGAGGCTGCCTTGGTCTTGTGCCGAGCGCCAGCTTTCGAGACGGACGCGGCGGCCGCCATAGACTGTGAGCGGGAAGGAGACGCAGTCGCCCGCGGCGTAGATGTTTGGATCTGAGGTGCGCAGCTGATCATCGACGGCGATGCCGTTTTCGATAGTCAAGCCGGATTTTTCGGCAAGGTCTGTTGCAGGTGTTGCACCGATGCCGACGAGGACGATATCGCCTGTCACGGCGCTGCCGTCAGACAGCATCACGGCAATTTTTTCGCCGCGCTGTTCAAAGCCCATGAGGCCGGTGGCGCAGCGGATATCGACGCCTTCTGCCTTGTGGCGGTTGGCGACAATTTGGGCGATTTCTTCGGGCACGCCGCGTGACAGGATGCGTGCGAGGCCTTCGATGACGGTGACCGATGCGCCGCGCTTGCGGCCGCTGGATGCGACTTCGAGGCCGATGAAACCGCCGCCAATGATGATGATGTGGCGGCCTTCGCTCATGGCTGCGCGCAGGGCGAGCGAATCTTCGAAGGTGCGCAGGTAGCGGACTTTCGGAGAGTCTGATCCCGGAATGTTGAGGCGGCGGGGCAAGGTACCGGTTGCGAGCAACAGCTTTTCGTATGCAATAGTGCGGCCATCGGCGAGCAGGACCGTGCGCCTTGCCCTGTCGATGGACTGTGCGGCGATACCGGCGATCAGCTCGACGTTGATTGATTTGAGGGTGGCTTCGTCGGTCAGAAATGGCGGCTGCGGATGGTCTGCGCCGGTGATAATGCCTTTGGACAGCGGCGGACGGTCGTAGGGGGCGTGGATTTCGTCGGTGATGAGCGTGATTGGCCCGTCATAGCCGTTCTCTCGCAAGGCGACTGCCGCACGGGAGCCAGCCTTGCCGCCGCCGATGATGACCATGGCTGCCATGATCAGGCGAGGTCGATGAAGACTTTGCCGCCTTCGAGCTTGACGGGGAATGTCTTCAAATTGATGCAGGCGGGCGCGCCCTTGGCCGCGCCGGTGCGGTAGTCAAAGCGGCCATTATGCTTGGGGCATTCGATGATGTAATCCATCACCAGACCGCCATCGAGCAGCACCTGCTCGTGGGTGCAATGGCCGGCGGTGGCAAAATATTCATCATCGGGGCTGCGATAAATGGCGTAATCCTGACCGCCATGCTTGAAGCCGATCAGGTCCTCAAGTTCGATATCGCCCTTGTCGCAGGCTTCGACCCAGTTGCTCATTTTGGCAGTCCTCTTCCCAGATATTGTTGGTTTACTCAGCGGCAGCGCCAATCGGCTGGTGGAATTCAGGCCGGTATGGTTTGGCAGTTTTCGGCAGTTCGCGCACCAGATAGACGTCTTCGCCTTTCAACTGGCGCAGCCAGACGGGGATAATCTGCTTGTAGGCATGCCAAATGGAGGTGTCAGGCGCGGGCAGGTCGTGGGCAATCAGCTTATGCAGCTTTGGCAGCGCGTGGTAGGGGACCATCGGGAACATGTGATGCTCGACGTGATAGTTCATGTTCCAATAAATGAAACGCGAAACGGGGTTGATGTGGACGGTGCGCGAATTCATGCGATGATCGAGCACGTCATCGGCCAGGCCGCCATGCTGCATCAGGCCGGTCATGATATGGTGCCAAGCGCCATAAAGACGCGGCGTGCCAACCAACAGGATCGGCAGCCAAGACTGGGTGTAGAATGCGAACGCAATCGCTGCGGCGTAGATGGCGACCCAGATGCGGGCGACTAGGATGACCTTGTGCCATTCCATTTCCGGGACGTAGGTTTTCTCTGACGGTGTGACGATGCCGAGCGCATTGATGACCATCGCCTTCCAGCCGTTGAAAGCGTCGATGATGCCGAAGAAATTCAAAAAGACGTTGAACAGGACCGGAGGGCGCATCACGGCGATTTCCGGGTCGAGGCCGATGATGATGGTATCGGTGTGATGGCGGGTGTGGCTCCAGCGCCAGGTGGCGGGATTGCGCACGATCATGAAGCAGGCGATCTGGTAGACCGCGTCATTCATCCATGCGGTTTTGAACGCCGTGCCGTGGCCGCACTCATGCCAGCGGGAATCGGTTGCCGAACCGTAGAGGACGCCGTAGGCGAGGAAGAAGGGAATTGACCAGAGCGACGGCGAAGCCCAAATTGCGGCGGCGGCGAAGACGAGCATCAGGCCGAGCCAGATGATGGTGTCGCGGATGGCCGGACCGTCCGAGCGCTTCATCAGATCTTTCAAATCCTTGCGGGCAACGTCGGTGTGGTACCATTCAGCCGATTTGAGGCCGCGTTCGACCGCCAGCTGCGCGTCGCGCCCGAGCATGCCATAGTCGCGCGTCTGATTTGCCATGATGAAGCGTTCGGACGGCCCGGCCATCCGCGACACCATCATCTGGCTCGGCTTGATGATCGTCTTTGCCGCCGCGGCCATTTGGGCCTGGCCGTCGCTCTGGTCAATTCCCTTCTTCCTCGCTTACGGCGTCCTCTACGGCTCGGCCACAGATTCCCGCTGGCATGAGTGCGGCCACGGCACGGCCTTCAAGACCGCATGGATGAATGACGCCGTCTACCAGATTGCCTGCTTCATGATCGTGCGCAATCCC
>JANMQE010000216.1:0-2495 GCA_031370195.1 Phyllobacteriaceae bacterium | reverse complement strand
TGTTCGCGCTGCTGGCGAGCCCGCACCTGACTGAAACCTTCCCGGCCTTTGCCTCGATGTTCCCGGGCGGCATGCACACCCCGTGGTGGGCGGTGTTGCCGGCCGGCGCTGCATTGGCAGGGCTGTTCGGCGTGCTGCTCGGCGCCCCGACCTTGAAGCTTCGCGGTGACTACCTGGCGATCGTGACCCTCGGCTTCGGCGAAATCATCCGCGTTTTCCTCGGCAACCTGGAGCAACCGGTCAACATCACGAACGGCCCGCGCGGCCTCGGGCAGATCGATTCGCTGAAGCTCTTCGGCCTGGACCTCGGCAAAGGCCACTCGCTGTTCGGCATCGACATCCCGCCGGTGACGAACTACTATTTTCTGTTCCTGCTGCTGGTGATGTTCGGCATCATGATCTGCTACCGGCTCGAGCGCAGTCGCATTGGCCGCGCCTGGATGGCGATTCGCGAAGACGAAATCGCCGCCAAGGCGATGGGCATCAACACCCGCAACCTGAAGCTGCTGGCCTTCGGCATGGGCGCCACTTTCGGCGGTGTGTCGGGCGTGCTGTTCGCAACCTTCCAGGGCTTCGTCTCGCCCGAGTCGTTCAGCCTGCAGGAGTCGGTGATGATCGTCGCGATGGTGGTACTCGGCGGCATCGGCCACATCCCCGGCGTGGTGCTCGGCGCCTTGCTGCTGGCCGCACTGCCCGAAGTGCTGCGCTACGTCGCCGGGCCGCTGCAGGAGATGAGCGGCGGCCGGCTCGACTCGGCCATCCTGCGGCAGTTGCTGATCGCGCTGGCGATGATCGGCATCATGCTGGCGCGGCCTCGCGGCTTGTGGCCGTCGCCCGAACACGGCAAGGCGGCGCCCGCCGCCGTTGCGAAGTGAAGTCACGAAGTGAAGGCTTGAACCACATGGCTGAAACCGTACTGAAAGTCGCCAACGTCTCCAAACGTTTCGGTGGGCTGCAGGCCTTGTCCGACGTCGGCATCACCATCAACCGCGGCATGGTGTATGGCCTGATCGGCCCGAACGGCGCCGGCAAGACGACGTTTTTCAACGTCATCACCGGCCTGTACACGCCCGACTCGGGCACCTTCGAACTCGGCGGCGCGCCGTATCGGCCGAGTGCGGTGCACGAAGTGGCGAAAGCCGGCATCGCGCGTACGTTCCAGAACATTCGCCTGTTTGCCGAGATGACGGCTTTGGAGAACGTGATGGTCGGCCGACACGTGCGAACACACTCCGGGCTGTTCGGCGCCGTGTTTCGAAGCGGCGGTTTCAAGGCCGAAGAAGCCGCCATCGTGAAACGTGCGCAGGAGTTGCTGGACTACGTGGGCATCGGCAAGTACGCGGAATTCAAGGCGCGAACACTGAGCTACGGCGATCAGCGCCGGCTCGAAATCGCCCGGGCGCTGGCCACCGACCCGAAGCTGATTGCGCTCGACGAGCCTGCGGCCGGCATGAATGCGACCGAAAAGATCGTGCTGCGCGAGTTGATCGACCGCATCCGCAACGACAACCGCACCATCTTGCTGATCGAACACGACGTGAAGCTGGTGATGGGTTTGTGCGACCGGGTCACCGTGCTCGACTACGGCAAGCAGATCGCCGAAGGCACGCCCGCCGAGGTACAGCGCAACGAGAAAGTCATCGAAGCCTACCTCGGTGCCGAACACAAGCCCCACTGAACGCACTCGCGTCACCCGACGAGAACAGGACAAGAACATGGCAAGGACACTGCTCAAGGTCAGTGCGCTGAAAGTGGCCTATGGCGGCATCCAGGCGGTCAAGGGGGTTTCTTTCGAGGTCAACGAAGGCGAACTCGTCAGCCTGATCGGCGCCAACGGTGCCGGCAAGTCGACCACGCTCAAGGCCATCACCGGCCTGCAGCCCGCGGCCGCCGGCGACATCGAATACCTCGGAAAGTCGATCAAGGGCCAGGGCCCGTGGGACCTGGTCAAGCAGGGCCTGATCATGGTGCCCGAAGGCCGCGGCACCTTCACGCGCATGACGATCACCGAGAACCTGCAGATGGGCGCGTTCATCCGCGAAGACAACGAGGTCGAGGCCGACATCGAGAAGGTCTTCGCGATCTTTCCGCGCCTGAAGGAGCGCCGCAACCAGCTCGCCGGCACCATGTCGGGCGGCGAACAGCAAATGCTGGCGATGGGCCGCGCGCTGATGGCCAAGCCGAAAGTGCTGCTGCTGGACGAACCGTCGATGGGCCTGAGCCCGATCATGGTCGACAAGATCTTCGAGGTGGTGAACGACATCCACCAGCGCGGCACCACCGTGTTGCTGGTCGAGCAGAACGCCAGCCGCGCGTTGCAACTGGCCAGCCGCGGCTACGTGATGGACTCCGGCGAAGTGACGATGAGCGGCGACGCCAAAGCGCTGTTGAACGACCCGAAGGTGCGCGCGGCTTATCTTGGCGAGTGATGCGGGCAAGTAGCGCAGGCGAGTAACGCAGCCGGCCCGATGGCCGGTGCTCGCTGCGGTGAGCCC
>JANMQE010000205.1:0-1741 GCA_031370195.1 Phyllobacteriaceae bacterium | reverse complement strand
AGTCAGCATCATTTGCGTCGGGCAGCCAAAGCCGGACAATTCCCGGCGTGGTGCCGGCCGCGAGTTCTGATCCGGCAGCAAACGACCCGGTTTCAGGATTGAACCCGCCATCAACAAGAAGTTTCTGCGCTTCGGCAGCATTGCCGTCCGTCACTTCCAAAGCCAGCTTTTCATAAAGCGCATGCCAAGTGCCGTTGAAGTCGACGAGTGTGCCGTCCTTGTCGAACAGAACAGCTTTCGGCAGAGGTTTGTGGACGGAAATCAATTGAGCATGTCCGGTCAATAACCCTCTTCGCGGCCATGGCGGATTGAAAGCACACGGACCACAAGCCCGTCATAGCGGTAAAGAGCGACATATCCATCGCGACCATAACTGATCACCAACTCGCGCTCATCTGGATGACCGCCTTCCAAAATCTTCCCCGCTGCAGGAAAATCGGAAAGAACCCTGATCGCTTTAATGATTGTCGCCGCAGCCGCTTTGGCCGCTCGTGGATTTTTCTTGCGCAGAAAATCCCTCAGCCTTTGCAAATCAGCCAACGCTGTACGCGAAAAATCTACCTGTGGCATTCAGGCATGGGCTTTTCGTCTGGAGTTCCCCAAGTTTCCAGCCAGGCGATGACCTCTTCGCCCGTCAAATGCAGGCCCGTCTTCTGGTAATCCTCCCACGCCGCCTCTGCATCTCGCCGGAAAGCCGCGCGCTTTTCTTCGCGGGCGACATACTGTTCGATGGCTTCTTTCATCAACCAGTGCGCAGTCCGCTTTCGCGATACAGCCAACGCCTGAACGCGATCCTTCATCTGCGGATCAAGCTTGATGCTGGTGGATTGCGCAGTCATACCGGTGCTCCAAGGTACTACTTCCCGTTACCTTATCAGACTGGTCGCAATTTGCCAGATGCAACATGTCATACTTCCAGCGATCCCGGTTTGGCGGTTGCCGAAGGTTTGGCAGCCAGCAGTTTCAACACGTCATCACCCCGACGCAGAAAGCGGTGCTTGCGGCGGGTCAGGATAAACCCGGCCTGAGGTGCGGTGAGTGTGAGATCACCCGAAACATCGCCGGGCTTGGTGACAATGGTTGCGAGCTTGGCACCCTTCTTGACAGTATCACCAACCTCGACATGGTACAAAACCATGCCGCCTGCGGGAGTCTTCACCATCTCGGCATTTTCCAGCGGCGTGACAGGGCCTGAGAAATCCTGCAGCTTGATCTTGGAGCGACCACGGAGTGTGCCGCGGTGCATGAGGAACTGATAGAGACCCTTGGCATCGTCCCGGCCTTTCTCGGCAGAAACATCCGACATGCCTTTGAATTCAACGGTGGTCACAGCGCGGCGCTTGTAGTCTGGCGAGTCCAGTTTCGTTCGCAAGGCAGGCGTAGCCGCTGCCTCCTCAAACGCAAAGTCCGCTGTGCCTTCCCAAGTCAATACTGCTGTGCACTTCAGCGCGGCAGCCAGATCGAGCATGCCCGGCCAGAACGCCGTATGGATATACATGTACTGCTCGCTCTCGCCGTCGCAGTGCAGGTCAAGAATGATTTCATGCGGCAGTGCGAGCCGAAGTAGTTCTGCCTTCAGTCTGACTGCCGCAGGCACCGGCGCATCGAGCGTCGGCAAACCTGAAGTGTCGAAATCATCCAATGCAAAATGGTCGCGGTTGAAATTGGTTCGCGAGAACAATTCGAACCGGCCCTGCGGTTCGGAAAAGAGCCATTGCGCCGAACCAATGGGATTGGCCAT
>JANMQE010000189.1:0-9526 GCA_031370195.1 Phyllobacteriaceae bacterium | reverse complement strand
AATTGCCAGAGTGATGGCACAGATCATCACCCAACCAACAAGAGAAGACCAGATAACGGCATTTACAATGCCCTTCGGCACCGAAGTGGCGGCGTTCTTTGTTTCTTCAGAAGTGTGCGCCGACGCGTCATATCCAGTGATGGTGTAAACCGGCAGCAAGAGACACAGCAGGAAAAGATAACCCATGCTGTCAGACTGCGGAAAAACGTTACCCCCGGCTTCGCCAGAATAATTCGTGAAGGTCCAGAGCCGGGAGATGTCAATCGCTGGCGCAAAGTAGAGGCACGCCAACACCAGAACGGCCGTGGTCACAAAAATGATGTAGCCGGAAATGTCTGTCAGAAATGTTGTGACCTTGATGCCTAGGTGGTTGAACAGCGCCTGAATGGCGGTGATGATGGCAACAAATATCACAATCTCCATATCGGATGAGGGCCACGGCGTGACCGCGCCATCCGCGCCGGTCGTGCCAAACAAGCCACCAAACGTGCCCTGAAAGAAATAGGCCGTCCCGATATTGATTGCGCCCAGCACGGTGATCAGTCCGAGCAGGTTGAGCCACGCCGTCAGCCAGCCCCAGAACCGGTTGCCGAGGATTGAACCCCAGTGATAGAGCCCGCCGGCCGTCGGGAAGGCCGAGGCGATCTGCGCCATCGATAGCGCGAACATGCCCGAGATGATGCAGCCGACGATCCAGCCGATGCCAGCACCGGCGCCGCCGACAGACGAGATGGCCTGTGCAAACGAATTGATGCCACCTGACAGAATACAGATGATCGAAAATGAAATCGCAAAGTTCGAGAACTTCGACATGCTTCGCGACAGCTCTTGTGCATAGCCCATTCCATGCAGGACCTTGACGTCCTCATGATGGTCTTTGTCGGTGTATTTATCCATGGACATGGATTAGTCCCTCCGTGTTCACCCTATTGATTTTATCGCTTGGACAGACTCTGACCCTGCCCCCGTCTCATTCAACTCCCGGAAAGCCGCATCGGCAACCCCGGACAGCAGATCACCCCAAAATGCTTGTTGTTGTTCACTGGCGATTTCATCGTTGCGCACCTCAATCATGACAGCGGGCAAAGAACGCGAGCGCGCATGGCGTTCTAGCGTGGAATAGACGCGGTCGGCTGGCGAATAGGGTTCGTTCACGCCGACCGTAAAATTCGTTTGCGCGCGCAAGCGATCAACCATGGCAAGCGCCCAGGCGCTGTCTTCATCATGGATAATGCCAATTTCCCAAGGTCGCTTCACGCCGCGATAGACCGGGTTGAAGGAATGGACAGCAATGAGGCCAGGACGCATGCCGCTCGCAAGCCGTGGCCGCAGAGCCTCCTCAATCTGCGCATGGAACGGATCATAAAACCGCTCTATCCGTTCCTGCCTCTGGCTGGGCGACAGTCCGACATTGCCGGGAATGATCGTCGCCTCGCTCATCGGGGTGACAAGATCGTGCGCATCAAGCGGACGGTTGCAGTCAATCAGCAGGCGCGAAACGTTGGAGTGCACCAAAGGTGCATCGAGAGTATCACTCATGCGGCGGGATACACCGAGCGCGCCGGGGTCCCAGGCGATGTGGCGGGCGAGATCGGCGGCCTCGAGTCCGAGGCCGCCAAATTCGGCCGGCATGTGGTTCGATGCGTGATCACACACGATAAGGAACGATCCAGCCCCATCGCGCCGGTCAACCGAAGCGACGATGTCTGCACGCGGCAGACCTGTCCCCACAGAACCCATGCCACCCTCCCGACCCTGTGTACCGTATATTACGTTGTTTATTATTTCGGGCCGTTGTGTAAGATTTGATACAGAAATTCCGCACCTGTCAATTGACTTTCGTCGCCAGTCGGCAAACCTTGCGAGATATCATTCATGCGAGCGCAATCCGGGCACGCTACGGGGGAGGCAAGAATGGCTGACAGTATTTCGGAGCGGATCAGCAACACACTGGACAGCATGCCTGCAGGCGAGCGCAAGGCTGCGCAAACGCTGATCACCGAATATCCGCTGATCGGCTTGAAAACCGTCGCTGAATACGCAGCCAAGGCCAGCGTCAGCTCGCCGACAATCCTTCGCTTCGTCTCGCGCATCGGCTTCAACAACTATCCGGACTTTCAGACGGCATTACAAAATGAAGTGGTGGAGCAACTGCAATCGCCACTGGCGCGCTCCGAGCTCAGGCCCAAAGGCAATGGCGCAGTTAGACTTGAACCCTTTGTCGACGCGCTGACCGAAAACATCCGTGAAACTTTCCGCCATGTCACCGATGCCGAACTGGACAAGATTGCCGCGCTGCTTGTTGACAAAAAGATGCGGCTGCACCTGATCGGCGGACGATTTACCGATCCTGTGGCGCGATATATGGCGGCCCATCTGCGCATTATCCGCAAAGACGTCAATCATGTTGAAGGCCAGGAGGCCAATTGGCGGGACCGTCTTGTCGATATGGGCAAGCGCGACGTTGTTATCGTGTTTGACATTCGCCGGTATCAGGACAGCCTGCTGGCCTTCGCAGAGCGCGCAGCAGCACGAGGCGCAACAATCCTTCTCTTCACAGACCAATGGCTGTCACCGGTTTCGCGTGTCGCACGCCACGTGATCACCGCGCGCACTGCGGTTCCCTCCGCTTGGGATTCGAGCGCCGCTGTTCTAGCTCTGGTAGAAGCCGTCATAGGCCGGATCACCATGCGGGGAGGCAATGAAACTGCCGCCCGCATCGCTGAATTGGAACGCATGCGGATGGCGTCGGGCCAGTAGAAAACTAACCGTGCTTGACCATGACATGACGCACCGCCGTGTAATCTTCCAGCGCATACATCGACATGTCCTTGCCGTAGCCGGACTGCTTCAACCCGCCATGCGGCATTTCATTGACCAGCATGAAGTGGGTGTTGATCCAGGTGCAGCCATAGCGCAGCTGCGCGGCAGTCGACATGGCGCGGGCAACGTCCTTGGTCCACACTGATGAGGCGAGCCCATAGTCGCTGTCATTGGCCCATTTGACGGCATCATCGGCGTCATCAAACCGCGTGATCGATACGACCGGGCCGAAGACTTCCCGCCGGACGATCTCGTCCGACTGCAAAGCGCCGGCAACCACGGTTGGTTCATAAAAGAAGCCAGTGCCAGACGGCTGCTTGCCGCCGGTTGTGACTTCCATATGCTTATGCTCGGAAGCCCGCTCGACAAACGACGCGACACGGTCACGCTGGCGCTTGGAAATGAGCGGCCCGATCTCATTCTCAGTGTCATCTTCAGAATTGAATTTGATGGTCGAGACCGCAGCAGAGAGGTCTGCAACCAGCCGGTCATAGATTTTCGCACCCGCATAAATCCGGCATGCGGCAGTGCAATCCTGACCGGCATTGTAGAACCCGAACGCGCGCAGACCGCCAACGACTTCATCAAGGTCAGCGTCATCAAACACAATGACCGGTGCCTTGCCGCCGAGTTCCAGATGCGTGCGCTTGACCGACTTGGCCGCCGCCTGCAGCACTTTCTTGCCGGTGGCAACATCGCCGGTGATCGACACCATGTTGATGCCCGGATGATTGATCAGCGCGTTGCCGACGCTCTCTCCGCGCCCAAGCACAACATTGACCACGCCTTCTGGGAGAATATCGGCGAGCAGTCTGGCCATCTTCAGCGCGGTTAAAGGCGTCTGCTCTGACGGCTTGAACACCACCGTGTTGCCGCCGCCAATCGCCGGTGCAAGCTTCCATGCCATCATCATCAGCGGGTAGTTCCATGGCGCGATGGAGCCAACCACACCGATGGCATCGCGGCGGATCATTGACGTGTGGCCCGGCAAATATTCACCCGCTGCCTGTCCCGGCATGGTGCGAACTGCCCCGGCAAAGAAGCGGTAGCAATCGATAATCGCCGGAATTTCATCGTTCAAAACGGCATTGATCGGCTTGCCACAATTGAGTGCTTCAAGGCGCGCAAATTCTTCGGAATCACGTTCAATCGCATCAGCGATCTTCAAAAGGTAATTGGATCGCTCCGACGGCGTCGTACGTGACCAAGTTTTGAAAGCACCCTCGGCAGCAGAAACCGCAGAATCAATATGGGCTTCAGAGGCTTCCGGCAACTCAAGTATCAGCCCGCCAGTCTTCGGATTGAGCACATGCTCGGCCACCTCGGTGCCTTTGATAAACTTGGAACCGATCAGCATTTCCGTGTCGATATGAACAGTCATGGGAAAACCTCCTCTGTAAATCATTTGCCCTGCCCTGCCACCTGATCACCATCGCGGGTCAGGTAAAAGGCGGCGAGAATGGGAATGAGCGTGAAAATCACCACCGCAATTGCGACCACGTTGGTGACCGGACGTTGCCTTGGCCGCACCAGTTCCTCAAGCATCCAGATCGGTAGTGTCTGCTGCTGGCCCGAGGTGAACGTTGTGACAATCACTTCGTCGAACGAGAGCGCGAATGCCAGCATCCCGCCAGCCAAAAGAGCTGTTGAAATGTTCGGCAGAATGACATGACGGAAAGTCTGAAACCCGTCGGCACCCAGATCCATCGACGCTTCGACGAGCGAGCCGGATACGCGGCGGAAACGCGCCACAGCATTGTTGTAGACAACGACGATGCAAAACGTGGCGTGCCCCAGAATGACCGTCCAGATCGAGAAGGGAATATCCATCAGACCAAACGCCGAGCGCAGTGAAATACCGGTGATGATGCCGGGCAGCGCGATGGGCAGGATCACCAGCAGCGAAATGGTTTCACGACCGAAGAATCTTGACCGCGACACAGCGGCGGCCAGCATCGTGCCAAGCAGCATTGCGATGATCGTGGCGATGCTTGCCACCTTGACAGAAAGCCACAACGCCTCGCGCACATCCGGACGGTTCCAGGCAATGGCAAACCATTGCGTTGTCAGTCCGGGCGGCGGAAACACGTAAGATTTGTCTTCCGTTGTGAAAGCATAAAGGAAGATCAAAAGTATCGGCAAATGCATGAACGCAAGGCCGCCAGCGGCCGCAAGTTTCAGCCAGAGAGGTGCGTGGCTTTCCGTGTCAGAGCGCATCGAACGCCCCCATCCGTTTGGCAACGGTCAGATAAATACCCATGATAACCACCGGCACAACCGTGAGAGCGGCGGCAAGCGGAATGTTGCCGGCAGTCCCCTGCTGCGCATAAACCGCCTGCCCGATGAACAGGCGCGATGACCCGATAATTTGAGGGATAATATAATCGCCCATCGTCAGCGAGAAGGTGAAGATCGACCCGGCAACAATTCCGGGCAGCGCCAGCGGGAAAATCACGTTGCGGAATGTCTGGCCGGAATTGGCACCAAGATCGGCAGAGGCCTCAATCAGGTTGCCCGGCACACGCTCAAGCGCAGCCTGAACTGGGAGGATCATGAATGGAATCCAGACATAGACGAACACCAGAAACGTGCCGATGTATGAAACCGACAGCGAGTTGCCGCCAATCACCGGGATTGCAAGCAATGCATCAAGCAGAAACGTCAGGTGCAACTTCGCAAATATCCATGTGAGAATGCCCTCTTTCGCCAGTATCAGCTTCCACGCATACACCTTGACTAGATAGCTCGACCAGAGCGGCATCATAACGCCGAGATAAAACAAGGCCTTCCATTTGCCCTTGGCATAACGGGCGGCGAAATAGGCGATGGGGAAGGCAAGAATGGCACATGCAACGGTCACCGCCGCAGACATCAACAGGGTGCGCAAGATGATATCGAGATTGGAAGGCGTAAAAAGTTCGCCATAGGTCTTGAGTGTAAACTCCGGCACCACGAGGCCGGACATTTCATCAATCGAATAAAAGCTTTGCCACAACAGCGCAATAAGCGAGCCAATGTAGACAATGATCAGCCAGCCAAGTGGCAGCGCCAAAAGCGACGCCAGCAGAAGTCGCGGTTGACGCCAAAGCCGGTCAGCAAGCCGCCCGGACACGCCCTCACCGGCACTATCGAGAACAGCGCTCATGGCTGGTCTTCCAGATAATGCAGCGCAGATTTATCAAACGCGAGATGCACAGCTGCCCCTGCCTCCGGGATGCTTTGCCCGGCTTGCACGACACCCGCGATGCGCTGGCCACCGGCCTCAGTGACAATACGTGTAGTCGAGCCAAGATAGTGAGCGGCCACCATCCGGGCCCCAAGCATGCCACTGACTTTGGCTGAGCCAAGTGTGACCTGCTCCGGCCGCAGACTTGACCAGCGGCGCTGTCCGGAAACCTTCTCGGTCAGGTCCGGTGTGAGCACATTTGATGAACCAACAAAGTCGGCAACAAATCTGGTGCGGGGCTTGCCGTAAACCTCCGCGGGCGACCCTGCCTGCACGATCTTGCCGTCATTGAACACGGCAACCCTGTCGGCCATCGACAGCGCCTCGCCCTGATCGTGGGTGACGAAGATGAAGGTTATTCCCAGCGACTTCTGCAGGGTTTTGAGCTCTTCCTGCATCTGCTCGCGCAGTTTCAGGTCCAGCGCACCCAGCGGCTCGTCGAGAAGCAGCACCCGCGGCTTGTTGACCAATGCCCGGGCAAGAGCCACGCGCTGGCGCTGGCCGCCGGAAAGCTGCGAGGGTTTGCGCGCGCCGTAACCCGGCAGCTTGACCATCGCCAATGCATCTTCAGCCAACTTGCGGCGCGACGACGTCTCCACGCCCTTGACCATCAGTCCGTAAGCCACATTGTCCAGCACTGTCAGATGCGGAAACAACGCATAGTCCTGAAAGACCGTATTCACATTGCGCCGGTAAGGCGGCACGCCCTCGGCGCGTTCGCCGAATATCTCGAGGTGACCCGATGTCGGCTGCTCAAAACCTGCAATCAGACGCAAACATGTCGTCTTGCCCGAACCCGACGGGCCAAGCATCGCAAAAAACTCGCCCTCGGCAATCTCAAGGTCAACGCCATCGACAGCGCGCACGGAGCCGAAATGCCTGGAGACAGCATCAAATTTGACAGCAATGGTCATCATCAAGTCCTGAAATGGCAGCGGCACACTCAGAGCGCCGCCGCTGCAAAAATTCGGGATGGCGAGTCGAATGTGAGTGACTTTCGAGAACCGGAGCGGAGTGGACTATCGTCCATGAGCACCGGAAGCGGAGAAAGTCGCTCGCAGTCGGCCGCCAGCGCGGATTTTACCTCCCGCCGATGACGCCGATATAGTCGGACACCCAACGATAGTAGGGAACGCACTTGTCGCCTTGCGTCGCGCATTTGGTCTGCGGGGTTTTCCAGAACTTGATCTGCTCGAACTTGTCGCCACCATTGGCCGCACAGCCCGTATCAGTCAAAAGTGCATTGCCTTTGCAGGCCGCTGGAACAGACGGAACTGTGCCGAACCACGCCGACACATCACCCTGCACCTTTGGTGACAACGAGTGCTCCATCCACATATAAGCGCAATTCGGGTTGGCAGCGTCAGCATGCAGCATTGTCGTGTCCGACCAGCCGGTGATACCTTCTTCCGGGAAAGTCGAGGCAATCGGGGTCTTTTCCATCGCCGCCTTGTCAGCAGAAAGCACGTTGACTTGGAACGGCCAGGTGCCTGATGCGACAACGCCTTCGTTCTTGAAATCATCGATCTGGATAAACGCATCATGCCAATAACGCCCGACCAAGGTGCGCTGGACGCGCAGCAGCTCAAGTGCTGCCTTGTACTGGTCTTCGTTCAGCTCATACGGATCCTTGATGCCAAGCTCCGGCTTGTGGAACATCAGATAATTGGCAGCATCAGCGATATGGATCGGGCCGTCATAGGCTTGCACGCGGCCCTTGTTGGATTTGCCGTCAGGAAGGTTCATTTCTTCAAACACGACGCTCCAGCTCTTCGGTGCCTCCTTGAAAACATTGGTGTTGTACATCAAGACGTTCGGACCCCAGACATAGGGCGTTCCATAGTGCTTGCCATCGACAGTGTGCCAAGGCGCATTTTGCAAGCGCGGGTCGATTGTGGACCATGACGGGATCAAAGCCGTGTTGATTTCCTGAACGCGCTTGCCCGCCACGAGGCGCAGTGAAGCATCTCCCGAAGCGGTCACAAGATCGAACCCGCCTTCATTCATGAGCGCGACCATCTCGTCCGATGTGGCAGCGGTCTTTACCGAGACCTTGCAGGAGGTCTTCTTCTCAAACTCGGTCACCCAGTCGTATGCCTTGTCCGTCTCGCCGCGCTCGATATAGCCGGCCCAGGCGACAATGTTGACAGCACCTTCTCCGGCACCCAGCTCTTTCATCATTTCGGCGGAAGCCGGAGCCGTGAAGGACAGCGCCAGCGCCATTGCCGTGCAGCTATTCAAAATCTTCTTCATGAAATTCTCCCTTGAACAAAGGATGTGCCGTTCCCTGCGCCCCGCGTTGGAGGCATGCTTCATCCCGTGTTCACAGCTTTCCGCAATTCCTGAGCTTTCGCAAATTCATAATTCAGAATTGATGTATCGGGATTTCCGATAGTGATTTCTGGCATCCGAGATTCCAGTACAGCCAATCGACAGCGGTACCGCTGGCGGTTAGAAAGTCAGCCAACGGAGAAGACCAATGCTGCGGCAAGGTGCTCGAAGGTTATTGCGTCTTCCCCTTGAGTTGCGGGCACTCTGGCGCGATTGGCGCATGGCGGCAAATCCTCACCGTGAAGTGGCAATCTGTGCAATATTTCGCGAAGAGGCACCGTTCCTCGCAGATTGGATTGCTTTTCACCGGCATGTCGGTGTCAGCAAATTCTTCTTGTACAACAACTTCTCGACAGACAACTTTCGTGAGGTGGTAGCGCCATTTGTCAAAGACGGATCTGTCATCGTGCATGATTGGCCGGTTCAAGTTGGGCAATTGCCCGCGTATCGCCACTGTCTCAAGCATCATTGGCAGCACGCACGCTGGATCGCCTTCATCGACATCGACGAGTTTTTGTTTCCCGCAAATGGCGGCTCACTGGCAGAGTATTTAAACACTCAAGCGCACTTGCCCGGCGTTCACGTCTGGCAGGCGTTTTTTGGGTCATCCGGCCATGAGCTGCGGCCTGATTTGCCTGTTCCATTGGCCTACACCCTGCGCGCACCATTGTCGCAGACCACCATCAAGACAATCGCCAATCCGCGGCAAGTTCATAGGCCCGGTGTGCATGAAATGAAGTTCTGGGCCGGAAAAAGCCGGGATAGTGCCGGACGTGAGTTACACCCCGGCCAAGCGCCCGTCATGGACAGACTGCGGATCAATCACTATTGGTCACGGTCTATCGAGGACCTGCGCCAGAAGGTAGAGCGCGGCGATGCTTCAACGGCCAACAAACGCGACCTTGCTTGGCATCTGGACTTTGAAAGGACGTTGAACGCGGAAAAGGACAAGTCCATTCTCGCTCTGGCAACAAAAGCGTTCAACATTTCATCCACGCAAAAACACACTGACAAGACCTGATCAAACCGGCCGCTCGCCCCTCGCCCTGCCGCCCCTGTGCAGCTGTGCAACTTTGATGAAATCACGCGCCGTTTCCGGCAAACCCGATCCTTTGCGCCAGACAATCCCGACCTGCACGGCGGGAA
>JANMQE010000174.1:0-2047 GCA_031370195.1 Phyllobacteriaceae bacterium | reverse complement strand
CCGAAGGATCTGATTTTCACCTCGGCGCTGTTTGAAGGCTATCCTGCAGACAAGGTTGAAATCCGCGCCAAGATGGATGAGGTGCAGACCCACCGCGAGACCGTGCAGCCGATCCGCGAGAAGACCGGTGGCTCGACTTTCAAGAACCCGCCTGATCATTCAGCCTGGAAGCTGATCGACAAGGCAGGCGGGCGCGGGCTGATGGTTGGCGGCGCGCAGATGTCGCCGATGCATTGCAACTTCATGATCAACACCGGCACGGCGCACGGCTACGATCTGGAGTATCTGGGCGAAACCATCCGCGCGCGGGTGCTGGAGACTTCGGGGATCAGGCTGGAGTGGGAAATCAAGCGGATTGGCGCGTTCAGGCCCGGGCAACAGGTGGATGAGTTTCTGGGGCAGTTGTTGTGAAACAACTGGCTCCTCAGTGATCGTTTGAGCTTAAGGCTAAAATCTGGTATTTTCTGGCAAAATGAGGGTTGCACATGACATTTGCGGAAAGAACAATTGCCAACAAGCGTGAGCTTGGCGAGAAGATTGCCGCAATCGAAGGACTGTCGCTTTCACCCGAGTTGTCTGAAATTTTCCGGAAATTCGATGCTGACGGCAAACCGTCAAGTGAGCGCATTCGTGTGCTGCTGGATCATTTTTCATACATCAATAAGGTCAAATGAGCTATTCCACGGGAGGCGATCCACTTTGCTACCCAAACTCCGCTGTCCTCAAGAATAAACTCGGAATACGGGATCAATCCGGGCTGGATGAGTTTGAGAACGCCGTCTATCTGGTGCGGTTTGAACAAGGATGGCCCGCCGGGCGACTCGATGCTCGGCATTATCTCTCGCTGCACCATCACTTGTTTCAGGATGTTTATGACTGGGCCGGGACCATTCGGACGATCCGGATTGGCAAGGGCGGGGTTTGGTTTTGCTTTCCGGAGTATATTGACGGCGAGATGGGCAAGCTGTTTGGTTCGCTTGAGCAAGAGGGGCATTTCCGGTCTCTCCCAGGCATGGATTTCGCTGTAAAATCCGCCCGGTTTCTTTCTGATCTGAATGCGATCCATCCATTCCGGGAGGGAAACGGCCGGGTTCAGATGTCGTTTTTGACGATGCTGACGGACAATGCGGGATTGCCCTTCAATTTGGACAGGCTTGAACCGCAGCGGGCAATGCAGGCGATGATTGCCAGTTTCAACGGGCAGCTTGAACCGCTGGAGTTGTTGATCGGGGATTTGGTGGCGAGCGGTTGATTGCAACTAAGCTGATTGGCTCGATATGGTGACAGTCCTAATGCTCTGATCCATGCATAAATCACCCCGCCCCTTGCCAGCGAATCAACTCTCTGATTCTGTGCAACCAGAAGCGTTTCCGTAAATTGAGTCGGCGCGTATTGCGTTTTGGTCTGCGGTTTTGGCCGGGGCAGGCCCGGACTCGATCCGGACGCTCTTTGTTGGGCCAAGATCTTACGGAAAACCGGGTACCACTTTTCCTGATCTTGGCTGCGGGGGTGCGAAAGAGGGATTGCATTTTATGCCAAAAAAACATGTTGCCGTGCTGATGGGCGGGTTTTCGTCGGAGCGGCCTGTGAGCCTTTCATCAGGCAATGCTTGCGCCGACGCGCTGGAAGCTGAGGGCTACAAGGTCACGCGGGTGGATGTCGGGCGCGATGTGGCGACGGTGCTGACGGAGTTGAAGCCGGACGTCGCGTTTAACGCATTGCATGGGCCATTTGGCGAAGACGGGACCATTCAGGGCATTCTTGAGTATCTTGGCATTCCTTACACGCACTCGGGCGTGATGTCGTCGGCGCTGTCGATGAACAAGGAGATGGCCAAGAAGATTGCCAAGCTGGCGCACATTCCGGTCGCCGAATCCAAGATGATGAGCCGGTTTGCCATCGGCAATGAGCATCCGATGAAGACGCCCTATGTGGTCAAGCCGGTGAGCGAAGGGTCGAGCTTTGGCGTGGTGATCGTGAAAGAGGATCAGGCGCATCCGCCGCAGGTGATCGGGTCGAAGGAATGGAAGTACGGCGACACGGTCAT
>JANMQE010000157.1:0-1851 GCA_031370195.1 Phyllobacteriaceae bacterium | reverse complement strand
GCGAAGGCAGGTCATGGCTTCACTAGAGCCATTTTACGTAAATCAGTTCACGACGACACATTGTGAGGTCAAGTACGAACTGAAGAGTTAGCTCTGCGTTCTCCGTGTCGTTTGAAGCGCAGATGGTAACTGCTCACCCCTCTGCGTCGGTGTGACTCGGGCGTGAGGCGTTGAGCGCGGACTCGCGAGCTGGTTGAAGCTCGTCATGCCGCCCGACAAGATTGATTCGCTCGACTACGACCTGAAGCCGATGGTGCTGCGCATCATGGCGCAGAACGCGTCGTTGCTCGGCCGCATCGACGAGCTTCTCACGACGATCGCCACACTCAACGCACGTATCGCCGAACTCGAAGCCAAGCTCGGCACACCGCCCAAGACGCCCGACAACTCGTCGCTGCCACCATCGCGCGGACAGAAGGCAAACACGGAGCCGCGCGCCAAGCAGCGCCGCAAGGGCCGCCCCGGTGTCGCACGCGAACTGAGCCCGAACCCCGACGTCACGCGCAACATCGCAGCCGAGCGCTGCGCATGCGGCACGACGCTCGACGCGATGGACCAGCAGATCGCACGTGCCTACGATCATGTCGATCTTCCCGTCATCAAGCCGGTCACGACACGCATCAATCTGCTCCGTGCCACGTGCCCGTGCTGCAAGCAGCGCGTCACCGCGACGGCGCCCGCCGACATGCCGGAAGGCTCGCCGTTCGGACCCGGCATCACGGCGACCGTCGCGTATCTGCACGGCTGCCAGCTGATGAGCTTCAAGCGCCTGACCGAAGCGCTCGACGGTCTGTTCGGTGTCACGATCTCGCAGGGCGCGATCGCGAACATGCTCGCGCGCGTCGGCAAACCGTTCGCGGTCCACGCCGATGCGATTGCCGCCGCCGTGCGTGCGAGCCCGGTGATCGCCAGCGACGAGACGAGCGCGCGTGTGAAGGGAAAGACCCATACGCGCTAACTTTATAGTGTCGTTCGTTGATAGTCGCGTTTTCGTGGTGGTTCGCGCAAGTGTCGCGTAAGACGGGCGGCGGCGGATTTGATCTGGGCGAGAGAAGGCGTCGGCAGGATGGCGTCGAGCAGTGCATCGATAACCGACCGCAGCAATCGCCAGACGCCGCTTTTTACGCGGCCTCCCGGCGGGGAGAGTCGCCGAGATGCTCCGCGATCAGCGGCTCGGTCAGCAGAATCAGCAATAGGTGCGAGAGAACATAGGCTTTCGCCATCGCCGCCGTCTCGGCCGGTGGCCGGCTGAGACCGGTCCCGCTTTTCAGATGCTTGAATGCAATCTCTATGCGCCAGCGCAGGCGGTAGAGCGCGCTGATGTCCTGTAGGCTGAAAGTTTCTTTCGGCAGCGACGTGACCAGGATCATCCACTCGGCCGCGATCAGCGTCTCCGGCATGATCACGCTGCCGTTCTTCTGTGCTTTTTTTCGGGCCTTCTCGATCGCCTTGTCGCGGGCCTCCTTCGGCCGGCGGATGGCGACCAGCCGGAGCGCCACCGGCGCCGCGTTCGCACGTGCGATCCAGATGGGTTGATCGATGATACCGCGTCCGCGCTTGGCTTTCAGCAGCGCGATGAGATCAGACTTCTCGCCTTTGGCATCGAGCCAGCGGACCGCATTCCAGCGCGTGCGGATGATAACATCTCCCTGTGCGGCAAGCACTTTCGCGACACGATCAGGCTGCAGATAATTGCGATCACCGATGCGGATTTCACCGGGAACGACGGCGGCGAAGTCGAATTGTTCGCCCACCGTTTCGTCGGTGAGTTCGAAGGCAGAAAACTGTTCCGTTGGAAGATCGAATATGGATTGTACACGCCATACCCCGCCTTCTTCCCGATCTTTCAGG
>JANMQE010000109.1:0-2919 GCA_031370195.1 Phyllobacteriaceae bacterium | reverse complement strand
GCAATTCGGCGTCGGCGATTTCACCAAAATCCCCAACGGCACTGGCGGGCTGGAGGACCGGATGCCGGTGCTGTGGACCAAGGGTGTCAACACCGGTCGCCTGACCATGAACGAGTTTGTGGCGGTTACATCGACCAACATCGCAAAAATATTGAACATGTACCCCCGCAAGGGTGCCATCGTTGAAGGCGCGGATGCCGATATCGTGGTGTGGGACCCGATGAAGAAGAAGACCATCTCATCCAAGAGCCAGCAGTCGGTGATCGACTACAATGTGTTCGAAGGTATGGAACTGACAGGCCTGCCGCGCTTCGTGCTGACACGCGGCCACCTGTCGATCAAAAATGGCAAAGTGGACGTGCAGCCGGGGCATGGCGAGTTTGTCGGGCGGGAACCGAAGGGCGCGGTAAACGTGGCGCTGTCCAAGTGGAAAGAAGTCGTCGCGCCGAGGAAGGTGGAGCGCACCGGAATACCGGCGAGCGGGGTTTGAGGGTGCGTAAATTGGAAAAGTCAGCGCGATGCGCGCCTCTCAGTCTTGTCGGACATCTCCCCCACGAGGGGGGAGATAGGCGCATCACGGTTTGCTGCCAATCTCAAAAGTTTGAGGTTTATCGATCTCACCCCTTGCGGGGGAGATGCCGACAGGCAGAGGGGGGCGCCTCGACGTGAGTTCTCCGCAAAAGTCAGTGATTCAAGTGAGAGGCCTCTCACCCGCCTTCACGACCAAGAGGCGCCTCGCCGGAAAGGCCGACAGGGCCGTTGCAGTGAACGACAACTCACTTCGCCGCCAGCATCTCCGGCACATCCAGGAGGATGATCTCATTGTCGGACGCGGCGTCCAGTTTGCGCCCGGACGAATAAGGCAGGTTGTTGTCGTTGCCGACCATGATCTGTGTCGGCGAGACGGCCATCACGTCTTCGATGGTGAAAAACGGGAACGTCATGATGCCGGTCAGGTCGCGCTTGGAAACAGTTTCGAGCCGGTTCTTCTTGTCCGGATCGGCTATGCTCATCAGGTCGATATGGCCGATGCGGCGCACGAAGCCCTCGGCATCAATTGCCGCCGTGTCGATCAGCACGACGCGCTTGATCATGGCGGGCAGCGGGAAACAGTCGGGCTTCGGATCGCCTTCGCATTTCAGCGACGGGTCGCCTTCGCCATTGTCGCGCTCAATGACCAGGGCGCGGGTCGCGTCGATGAAGTTGAAATCGCCGATCGCCGTCGCGCCTTCAGCCAAAGCGAATTTGAACGACGCACCGGTCCACTCACCCTTGGCCGGGTCAAACGCGAGCGTCTTGAGGAAATTGCCCTCTGGCTTGCCGTCATCGCCGAGCAAGGGCTTTTCCATCATCGCCCAAAGCAAATTGGAACCAGGCTGCAAAGCCATGCCCTCATAGCCGCCGGAGCGCTGGACCTTCCAGTCCTTGCCCGCCACCGAGACGCCGCTGATCGTCGGATGATCAACGCCCTTCAACGGCTTGTCGTCCACCATGGTCTGGTAGACGGCGATCACTTTGCCATCCGCCGAAGCGCGGATGATCGACGGGCCGAACTCCTCGCCGAGCCAGATTTCACCATTGAGGAACTGGATGCTCTCAAGGTCAAAATCCGCGCCTGTGAGATAACGCTCCGCATTGCCCTCATAGGCGATGCGGTTCATCACCTTTTTGTCCGGGTCGGACAGAAAAATCGTCTGTTTGATTTCCGTCGCGCCGGTCTCGAAATTCGGAACCATTTTGTGGAAATACAGGAGCGCGTCGGGGCTGTTCGCCTTGGCACCAAAACCATTGTCGGTCAGCGTGTAGAAAGATCCGTCTTCGGCCTTGTTCATGGCAAAGCCGGAAAAGCCCTGCAACGGCTGGCCGTCGAACGGCACCGAAAGGCCGGTCGGGCGTTTTCCGTGCATGCCGCCCGTGTCGCCCGGCACCGAGTTGACCGCGTCAACCCGCGCGCCGCTTGCGAACTTGCCTGCGATCTTCGCGTCGGCGGGGGCATTGTCGGGCGCTTTGGTGAACGAGGCGGCAGGCAGGATGGAGTGCCCGGCAAGCTTGGCCGGGAAGATTTCCTCTGCATGAACAGTTCCGATAGCGGCGGCAAAGGCTATAACGGATATCGACAGTCTCAACATGGCAACACTCCCGGAAATCTTGATTTGGAAAGATGCCTTGGAAAACTAAGGATGGCGCTTGACGTGCCGGTGACACTTTCACGTCGGATTGATGACTGTGGAAAACCTTCCAAGCCGGCTTTCCAACGTGCCGGTGGACATCGGATCAAACCGGAAATGCAGAAAGTGCCACGGGCAGCATGACCATCAAAGTCCAAAATGCCGTCATCTCCGCACGCGACCTGTCGCTGGTCTTCACAACCAATGACGGCCCGGTGCATGCGCTGTCTAATATCAATCTCGACATCAACGAGGGCGAATTCGTCTCGCTGATCGGCCCGTCCGGCTGCGGCAAGACCACGCTGCTCAGGGTGATTGCCGATCTCGAACAGCCAACCGGGGGCGCAATTTCGGTCAACGGCATGACGCCCGATGAAGCCCGCCAAAGCCGGGCCTATGGCTATGTCTTCCAGCAGGCGGCGCTTTTTCCATGGCGCACCATTGCAGCCAATGTCGGTCTGCCGCTGGAAGTCATGGGTTTGGACAAAGCCGAAGTGGCTCGCCGCGTCAGCGAAAACATCGCACTGGTGAACCTTGCCGGCTTCGAGAAAAAATACCCCTGGCAACTGTCCGGCGGCATGCAGCAGCGCGCCTCCATCGCCCGCGCGCTCTCGGTCGAGCCTGCAATGCTGCTGATGGATGAACCCTTCGGCGCGCTCGACGAAATCGTCCGCGACCATTTGAACGTGCAGCTTTTGAAGCTATGGGCCAAGACGCAGAAGACAATCGTGTTTGTTACCCATTCCATTCC
>JANMQE010000100.1:0-2983 GCA_031370195.1 Phyllobacteriaceae bacterium | reverse complement strand
CCGGAAAGGTGATGGACGGTAATCCGGGCCACCATACCAACTGGAGTTTCCGATGGCTGAGGCCCAAACACCCCGTTTTGTGACCGGCTCGACGTTGGGTCACGTGCTGGTCATGACCGCAACAAGCTCGCTCGGGCTGATGGCCGTCTTCTTTGTCGATGTGCTGAACCTTCTCTACATTTCGATGCTCGGCCAGAAGGAGCTTGCCGCCGCCATCGGCTATTCCGGCACGCTGATGTTCTTTCTCACTTCTGTCGCCATCGGCCTTACCATCGCCACGACCGCACAAGTCTCGAGGGCGCTCGGGCGCGGCGACACTTTGGAGGCCGGCCGGCTTGGCGGCGCGGGGCTTCTGCTCATGGGCGGGACCATGATCGTGCTGACCATGCTGCTGTTTGTCTACACCCGCCCGCTGCTCGGTTTGCTCGGCGCAACCGGAGAGACACTCGATATTGCCGTCCGCTTCATGTGGATCGTTCTGCCATCGATGCCACTCTTGGCTATCGGCATGAGCGCAGCAGGGCTTCTGCGCGCCAAGGGCGACGCCAAGCGCTCAATGTATGTCACGCTCATCGCCGCATTGGCGACCGCCATCCTCGACCCCATCTTCATTTTCGTCCTTGATCTGCGCATGGATGGCGCGGCCATTGTCACCAATCTGTCGCGCGTGATCCTGTTTGCCGTCGGCCTTTACGGCGCCGGCAAGGTGCACCGGATGATTACAGTGCCGCCGTTTGCCACACTGAAAGCGGCAGCCCGGCCCTATTTCGCCATCGGCATTCCCGCCGTCATGACCCAGCTTGCGACGCCTGTCGGCAACGCCTTCGTCACCCGGGAAATCGCCTCGTTCGGCGATGACGCTGTCGCCGGCTGGGCCGTCATCGGTCGCATCACGCCGGTGGCTTTCGGTGCGATCTTCGCGCTGTCCGGCGCAGTCGGGCCAATATTGGGCCAGAATTTCGGCGCGCGGCGCTTTGACCGCATTCAGCAGACCATGAGCGACAGTTTCAAAGTGGTGGTGGTTTACACGCTGCTCGTCTGGGCATTGCTCGTGCTCCTGCGCCATCCGATCAGCGACCTGTTCGGCGCGGAAGGCGCAACGCGCGACCTCATCAGCTTCTTCTGCCTCTACGTCGCGGGCAGCTTCCTGTTCAACGGCATGCTGTTCGTCGCCAACGCCGCCTTCAACAATCTCGGCTATCCGTTCTACTCCACCGTTTCCAACTGGGGCCGCGCCACGCTCGGCGTCATTCCCTTCGTGTCGCTCGGAGCAGCCTGGTACGGAGCCAACGGCGCACTGGCAGGATCAGGTCTTGGGGCTGCGGTGTTCGGCGTTGGCGCGATGATTGTGTGTTTCCGGGTGATCAAGACGATTGAGGCCAAGAACCCACCCGAAGCCCCACCCGGCCCGCCACCCTCAGCGCAATCACCGTTTTCGACCGGCAAGGCTGCGACGCTGGGGTAAGGAAAGCTCAGCTCGGGTGCCCGCCAGCCTTCCAAGATCATGGGCAAACCACTGGCACTGGCAGCAGACATCTCCGCAGGCTCTTTCTTTCCGGGGCCGCGCAGCGGAACCCGGAATCCAGAGCACCTATGAACGAAATTGCCGAGATGTGCATGGCCGCGCGCCTGCCAAGAGCCAAAAGCGGTCATCAGGTGCGGCGTGCACGAATGGGGCCGAATCCGGAATGGCAACTGTCGACGCTCAAACCTCATAAGCGAGCGTTTGGTTCAACTGGCACGACGTCCGCAGTTGACCCAAATCAGCCATTTCGATCGACAGACCGGATGACCGCTTTTGAGATTGGGAGGCGGTCGGTTCTATGTCTGATTTGAGGGCGCTGAGCGGACGAATTTTAACATGATCAAAACCGACGTGATGGAGCTGCATCGGCAAAGGGTGGGGGAAGCTTATTGATGCACTTCTTCAGCGTGCAAAACTGTTCTATGTTAACTCTTAGCGCAAGTTATTGAAATGACGAGCACAAAACAATGAACAGTTTTTCAAGTACTTTTGCTGAAGCACGAACCAAATTTATTGCCGCTGCACGCGACGCCGGTGCACGCATTTACACTTATGGGCGGGAAAATCTTAGCGGCAAGGATGGAGAGCCTCTGACTTGTGATGTCGCCGTGCTAGGTGATGCCACATCGCAGAAAGCGGCAATTGCAATCGCCGGAACGCATGGTGCAGAAGGCTTCTGTGGATCAGCCATAATGCATCGCTGGCTATCTTCACGGGCTGGAGAGCCTCCCGTAGATGGTATTAAGATTATCCTCGTTCACGCTATTAATCCATGGGCGTTTTCGTACATGACAAGAACAACTGAAAACAACGTGGATTTGAATAGAAACTTTTTGGCTAACCCCGAGAGTTTCATGCGTCGTAACGAATCTTACGACAAGCTAATTCCGTTTCTCCAAGCAAAGTCAATCGAGGCTGATCATAGCCTCGCAGAACACAAAGCCTACAGGGCTTACCTCGATCGACACGGCTGGCAGATCGAAAATGAGTCGTGGCAAGGGCAGACACACCATTCGGAGGGTTTTTACTTTGCTGGCAAGGAACCGGAATGGGCAAACCAGGTATTTCGGAAAATCATCAACGATCATCTTGGTTCCGCAACGACGATTGGGTTTATAGACTGGCACACCGGCCTGGGTAGCTATGGCGAGGTTGTACACCTGATCTTCGATGAAGAGGGCAGCCCTGAACATAAGGTTGCTTCCAGTTGGTGGGCAAATACAGAAAATGGAGGGTCAGTTTTCAATGCGGGCGTAATGCCCAAATATGAAGGCCTTCTTTGCAGGGCCATTCGCCAGGAATTGGAGCCACCAAGAATTGCTGGTGCCGTCATTGAGTTCGGTGTAGCCGATGATTACGGCATGTTCCGGTCCGACCGGCTGGATCGCTGGTTAAGATTCGAAGGGCGGAACGACCCTCAGCATGATGAGCTACGCGAGGAATATAAAAACAGCTGTT
>JANMQE010000281.1:0-2489 GCA_031370195.1 Phyllobacteriaceae bacterium | reverse complement strand
TCCATGTAGAATTTGTAGAATTGGTCCCAGACGGACTCGGTCAAATCATTGCCTGTCAGCCGCTCTACCGTGATGCCATTGGTGTAGGCGGCCTCGCGTTCCTTGCGCAGCGCCTTGCGCTTGCGTGAGGCGAGCGTGTCGAGAAAATCCTGATAGTCGCGGTAGTTGTTGTTGAGAAAATGGAACTGCTGGTCAGTGCGGCGCAGGAAGCCTTGCGTTTCCATGAGCGCGGCCTCCGTTTCCGGTGCAAATGTGACGTGAGCGGATGAGAGCTTCAACGCGTTGGTAGCCTCGATGATCGCGGCTGCAGCGGCAGTCTTGTTGGCGATGTTGCCGTCAATGGACAAGAGGCGCGGACCGGTCGCCGGAGTGAACGGCACGGCGATTTGCAGCTTCGGGTAATATTGCCCGCCGGCGCGTTGGTAGGCATCAGCCCAGCCGTGGTCGAAGACGTACTCGCCCTGGCTGTGTGACTTTACATAGGCGGGGACAGCGGCGACGAGCCTTTGTGCATGATCCACCACCTTGAGGAACTGCGGCTGCCAGCCGGTGCCTTTGCCGACGCAACCGGAGAGTTCGAGTGCCGAGAGAAAAGCGTGACTGATGAACGGGTTGTAGGTGGAAGACGCAGGATCGGTTGAATCGAGACGCGCCCAATCTGGCGCAGAAAATGCGCTGACGCCGGGCAAAACTTCGACTGAAAAGGGAACGTCCGAGTTGCTCATTTCTGCGCCCGCTGTTGAATCTCAGAACCTACCGCGTTGCAGCAATTCGGCAATGCTTCATGCAAACGCGGTTCGTTCCGGATTGAACAGCTCGAATGTGGCCTGATCCGCATGGGCATGGGTATGGGCCAGCATCTGCGCATCCCGCACTGTCCATGTGATAATCGGCATGTGAAGCTTCTGGCGAATGAGGCTGATGAAGCGGTTGGGCAGGTGATGGACGTTATAGGACACAAAGGTGATTCCGTGGGCGAGCATTGAAAAATGCGCTTCGATATCGTCGTCCTTCAATCCCTCGGCTGTCAGGCCGCCCGGCACATCGGGCGCGCGCTTGGCAAACTCGCGTATGAGATGATGGTCGAAGGACATGATCGCCGCGTGGCCGCGAAAGTTTTCAAGCCGCTTGGCAACGGCAGCAACAAGACCGTCATCGTAGCCGACGTCGCCCTTGAGCTCGATCACCAGCGGCACCTTGGCCCCGACATGTGCCAGCATCTGGTCAAGCGTCACCACCATCTGGTCCGTGCCGCCGATGGACAGCGCCGTCATTTCCTTGGCAGTGCGCTCGCGCACGTGGCCCGTCTCTCCCGTCAGGCGTTTCAGATCCGAATCATGGAAGAGGACCGGGACGCCATCCTTGGTCAGGTGCAGGTCGCACTCGATGGCGTAATTGCCATCCATTGCCCGCGAAAATGCCGCGAGCGTGTTTTCCCAGACCTTTTTGTTGCCATCATGCAGACCGCGATGGGCGATGGGCCGTTTTGTCATCCAAGCAAGTGATGCCATCATGCGACCTCGATGATGGCTTCGATCTCGACGGGCGCATTGAGGGGTAGCGACGCGACGCCGACGGCCGAGCGGGCGTGTTTGCCTCTGTCGCCGAGCACTGCGACCAACAGGTCCGACGCGCCGTTGGCGACCAGATGATGGGTGGTGAAATCTGGTGTAGACGCGACGAACACAGTGATCTTGACAATTTTGGCGATGTTTTCGAGATCGCCGAGCGCAGCTTTCGCCTGCGCGAGGATGTTTATCGCGCATTGACGGGCGGCCTCTTGACCTTTGGTGGCGTCCAGATCCTGGCCGAGAAGGCCCGTTGCAATCAGGTGCCCGGCGTTCAGCGGCAGTTGTCCTGCGGTGAAAAGCAGATTGCCGGTGCGCATGAAGGGAACGTAGTTTGCGGCGGGCGCTGCCGCTTTGGGCAGTTCTATGCCTAGCGCGGAGAGGCGTTGTTCAGCGGTGTCAGTCATGTGTCGGTTTCCAATTGTCTGTTCAGCATAAACGGGCAAGTGCCTCGCTTTCGCCATGAGATGCGCTAAGGTAACGCCATTGCCCTCCGGAGGTCCATATGTGTCTTTATACTGTCAAAGCTGTTTCGTTCATTGTGTTTTCAGGTGCTTGCCTTGCATCTCCGGTTGCTTCCGCGGCATCGATGGGCATGCTGGCACCGCACCGCGCGGTTTATGATCTTCAGCTCAAGGACGCCTCCGACCGCTCAGGCATCAAGGCGTTGAACGGACGCATGGTGTACGAATTCAACGGCTCGGTTTGCGACGGCTTCACCACGACATTCCGCTATGTGACCAAAATCGACAATGGCGAGAACGAGCGGCTGACGGACCAGCAGACGACGACATTTGAATCCGGCGACGGCAAGGATTTCGAGTTTTTGACCAAGAACTATGTCGATAAAGCCATCGACAAGGAAACGCGCGGCAAGGCCAAGCTTGGCGACGCCGGGCTTTCGGTTGAGGTAACCAAGCC
>JANMQE010000273.1:0-14014 GCA_031370195.1 Phyllobacteriaceae bacterium | reverse complement strand
GGCCGGTCCGGTCCGCCGCCGCGCAGGTGCGCTGCACCGGCGGGCCGTCACCATAGTTCTGCATGTGGCCGCCAAACGGGCGCTGGTAAATCTTGCCCTCTTCGGTGCGCGAAAACGGCACGCCGTAATGTTCCAGCTCGTAAACCGCAGCAGGAGCCTCCCGCGCCAGATATTCCATCGCATCCGTATCGCCGAGCCAATCCGATCCCTTGACGGTGTCGAACATGTGCCACTGCCACGAATCCGGCCCCATGTTGGACAGCGAGGCCGCAATACCGCCCTGCGCTGCAACGGTGTGCGAACGGGTCGGGAAGACTTTGGTTATGCAGGCGGTTTTCAGGCCCTGCTCTGCCATGCCGAGCGTGGCGCGCAGACCCGATCCGCCGGCCCCGACCACGACCACGTCAAACTTGTGGTCAACATAGGTGTATGTGCTGTTGGCCATCACGGCTCAGGCTCCGAAACTGATCTTGAGGATGGCGAACACGGCGCAAAGGCCGATGGCAGCCGTGAAAGCCGTGTTGAGAAACAGGCAGATGATCTTGGTGCCCTCGCCGTGCACATAATCTTCGATCACAACCTGCATGCCGAGCTTCATGTGAATGAGCGCCGAGGCAAGCACCGCAATCAGCGCCATCGCGGTCACCGGATGGGAAACGGCAGCGATCACCTCGGTCTGGCTTGCGCCATTGAGCGACACGATGAATCCGATAAAGAACAGCAGCAGCGGGATGTTGGCCAGCGCCGTCATGCGCTGGCGCCAAAAATGCGTGGTGCCTTCCTTGGCTGAGCCGTAGCCGCGGACACGCTTTGCGGGAGTGCGAAAATCAGGAGTACGGAAATCGGTCATGTCTCTCTCCTCACCGCACAGCGTAGCCGGCGATCCAGATCAGGACCGTCAGAATGACCGAACCGCCAAGATTGGCCCACGCGAGTTTTGTCGCCATGTGCTTGTCGAAGAGACGGCCCGTATCCCAGATCAGATGGCGAATGCCACCGAGCATGTGATGCATTAATGCAAAGGTGAAGCCGAACAGGATCAACCGCCCAAACCATGCACCCATTAAGGTTTGCACGAAATCAAAATAAATCTCGCTCGTTGCCGCCGCGATGAGCCACCAGGCGACAAGAACCGTCCCGAAGTAAAGCGCCACACCGGTGAGCCGGTGGGCGATCGACATGACCATTGTCGGGATCGGCTTGTAGATCGACAGATGCGGCGACAGCGGCCTGTTGCCCTTGATTTGCGACGACATGTTGTCCCTCTTGACCCCGGTGAGCGTGTCATGGCGGAACAATGCCGCCACAAGTCTCAAAAGGGTTTTTGCAGTGCAGCACACTATCGGTCAATAGCTAGAAAGCTGGAGTCGAATATCAACCGATTTAACGCGCTGTCGAAACGTCGCATGCCAATTGATTTAGCGCCTGCATTCCAATGGCGGCTTGCCTGTATCCATGAACAAGGCATTGCGTCCGTCAAAAACCAGCGCCACCTGTCCAGCGGAAAAGCGCGAGGACGACCCGGCCTCCACCGCCGGCAGATCCATAGTCGTCCCATTTCCGCGGGTAACCGTAACGAGATTGCCCTTGTTGACAATGCCCAACGCTTCGCCCCCATCGCAGGTGTAGCGCGACTGCGGCGGCAGTTTGAATGTGTCCGGTTCAAGCCCGGTCGTGGCGACAGACTGGCAGGCGGAGAGAGCAATCGGCAAAAGGAGCGCGAATCGAAAATTCTTCATGCGATCTGAATAATACCAGCCGGATTGCTTGGCAACAAAGCGGCACTGAATCCGTGGCTAAAGCGGCGCAGCCGGATGCGGCGAGCCGTCATAGGCACCCCAGACGGACTGGTCAAAATTGATCGCAGAGCCCGTCATCAGACCGGATTCGCCGGACGCCAGATAAGCGCAGGCACGCGCCACTTCCTGCGGATCAACCAGCCGCCCGAACGGCTGAGCGGCCGCGGCCTTTTCCAGCCAGTCCGGATCAGCATTATGGTATTCGCGCTGGATCCGGTCTTCGCCCTCTGATGCCATCCAGCCGATGTTGAGCTGGTTGACGCGGATGCGGTTGCGCAGAAGTGCGTAGGCGGTGTTGCGTGTCAGTGTCTCCAGCGCGCCCTTGGATGCGCAGTAGGCGGCAATGAACGGCTGCCCGCCCATCGCTGACATCGAACCGATGTTGACAATCGACCCTTCGGTCTTTTCACGCCGCATCAGTTTGATCGTCTCCTGCATCAGGAAGAACGGCGCGCGCACATTGACCGCAAACATCTGGTCAAACAAGTCCGGTGATGTGTCGAGAATGGTGCCACGATCCGTGATGGCCGCGGCATTGATGAGGATATCCGCCCTGCCGAACACCCGGTCACAGACACCGACTACGTTGGCGCAGTCAGCAACTCTGCCGAGATCAGCCTGAACAAAGATGGTCTCGACGCCGGCCTGTTCCCTGATCGCTTTGGCAACGGCGATCCCCTTGTCAGCATTGCGCCCGCAGATCACCAGCCCGGCAGCGCCGCGCTCAGAAAACAGTTTGGCAATCGCCGCGCCAAGCCCCTGCGTGCTGCCGGTGACAATGGCGATTTTCCCGTCCAGTTGAGCCATGATGTTTCTCCCTAATTCATTGTCCCTGTCGTTCGTCAGCTCAGCTTCTTCGCCGCCTGCGCGTCAAGCGCCTGCCCGAACGTCTCGCCGGACCATTCTCCGTCGAGCGCCTCATGGAACAGAAGCGCCTGGCTCTTGGGCGCCAGTCCGCCAAGCGGCGGGTCGCGGTCGAGATTGGTCGGGAACGGATAGCCTTCAGCGCAAGACGCAATGGCCGCAGCGATCTGGCCCGCGCTCATCGAGGACTTCAGATTGAGCAGCGCCGGATAGAGCGCCTTGGACATGGTTACCCGGTCAATGTTTTCCAGAGCCCGGCCATAAGCCGAGGAGACCTGGAACAGATTGACCATGCGCTTGACATCGGCAGAGCGGTTGGTCCCCGCCGCATGGAACAGCGCCGGCGAGAAGAACAGCATGTCGCCTTTTTCAAGCGGCAGCTGGACATGATGATCGAGGAAAAAGTCACGGAATTCCGGACGGTTAGTCGCCAGATATCCGGCGTCATACATCTGGCTGAAAGGCAGCAGCAGTGTCGGACCGGTCTCCATCGGCGCATCAACATGGGCGACGGCGCCCTGCAGCGTCAGCATCGGCGAAAACAGGTGCACCGCACGTGGGTAGCGTGCGACATCGTCGGCTGACTGGAAGCCGAGATGATAATCCCTATGCGGCGATTGCGCCGCGCCGCCCGGATTGACGACATTCAGCTGCGCCGTCATCTGGTAGAATGGTCCAAGCCAAGCCTCGCTGACCAGAGCCAGCATCTCGTTCGCATAGTAGTGGGCAAAATTCTCCGGGTCTTTCAGGCAATGCTTCTCAAGCGAATTCCATATCCGGTCATTGGCGCCCGGCTTGGCAAAATGGTCGCCTCCACCAGAGTTTGTGCGATGTTGCTCGGCAATAATCTCGCGGAAAATATCACTGACCCGGTCAATCATCGCCAGATCAGTCTCGGCATGCTTGAGCACAATCACGCCCGGCCCTTCGGCTAGCGCATCAGCCCATTCGGCCATCACCGCCTTGCGCGTTTCCGAGTCAGTGATGGCGGCGCGGATGGCGTGGCAATCATAGATCAGCACGTTCTTCTGAACATCCGCCGCAAAGGGATAGTCGGCCTTGTTGACGCTCCGGCTGGTCAGAGCCACAAGGTCAGCGATGTCACATTCATCGGCTTTGAAAAAGATTTTCGCCGTGCGGCGCACAGATGCGTTGTCGGTTTTCATGGCCATTCCTCCGATGCGTAAATAATGTCCGCAGCTTACCCTGCCCGCGCGCATCTGCTATTCGTCAGATCCATCAAAAATCCATCAGGACCGTCAGCATGCCGCATCGCTTTCTCGTCAAGGATATAGCCTTCCAGGCAGGCCTCAGTACGGCAACAGTTGATCGCGTGTTGAACGGCAGAACGGGCGTGCGCGGCCAGACCGCCGTGCGTGTCGACGCGGCGGTGCATGAACTTGAGCGACAGGAAAGCAATCTCGCGCGCGGTGGCAAGACGTTTGTGGTTGATGTTGTCATCGAAGCACCCGAGCGGTTTTCGAGCGAAGTTCGAACAGCTTTCGAGCGCGAGGCAGGCACGTTTTATCCTGACATGTTCCGCATGCGGTTTCAAAGCGCTGAAGTGATTGCGGAAGATGTTTTTGTCCGCTTTCTGGACCGCATCCGCTTGCGCGGCAGTCACGGAGTTGTGGTCAAGGCTCGTGACACGGCGGGCATTGTCGAAGCCGTGCGCACGCTTGTGGCAACTGGAATTCCTGTGGTTACGCTTGTCACCGACCTGCCCGGTTCAAATCGTATGGCCTACACCGGCATGAACAATGGTGCGGCAGGTTCAACGGCAGCATACCTGATCGCGCAGACGCTGGGCTATGAGGGTGGCCGGGTGCTGGCGACCTTGTCATCATCAAATTTCCACGGTGAGGAGCAGCGCGTCGATGGATTCCGTGCGACGATGGCCAGGATTTCACCCCATGTCTTGGTAACGGATATTTCTGAAGGGTTTGGAAGAGATATCGCCACAGGCGAACTGGTAGGCAAAGCGCTTGCTCTTCAGCCGGATATCTGCGCCGTCTACTCTGCAGGTGGTGGCAACCGGTCAATTTTGCACGCTTTCGACGATGCCAACCGGAAGTGCCGCGTGTTTGTCGCGCATGATCTTGACGCCGACAACCGCAGCCTCTTGGCCGAAGAACGGATCAACTACGTGCTTCACCACGACTTGCGGCAGGATGTCCGCACAATTTACCGGCACCTGCTGGGTCGCAATCACGGCGTGCGCACGACAGACGCAGTGCTGTCGCAGATCGTCGTGGTCACGCCGTTCAATATGACCGGCGGCGGCGAATCAAACTGACATGACCGTTATGGAAACCGTGTGCAGGGACGGTGGCTACTATGAGGAAAAGAACCTGCGGCCGGCATCATCGCCACGCAACTGCTCAACGAGAAGACTGATGCTGAAGACAAGTCACCCTGAATTGAGAATTTCTTGCAGGCCCTTCGTCAGCAATTCCACGCAACACCAGGCTTTTTTCACGGACGCAACGCCGGCAACGTGACGGAAGGATTGAAGTGTGTTCTGATATTTCGGTGCGATACCGGAACCTTGACCATGTCTGATGCGCTGAACAACCAAGCTGAAGAGACGCTCGACCCCGATGACTGGGCGGCAGCGAGGATACTGGCGCACCGGGTCGTGGATGATGCCATTGCGCATTTGAGCAATGTTCGCCTGCGCCCCGTCTGGCAGGACATGCCCGCACATGTCCGTGCGGAATATCTGACACCTGTCCCGGATCAGCCGACGCCGCTCGAAGACGTTTATGATAATTTGACCGAAAATCTGATGCCCTACCCGATGGGCAACATCCATCCGCGCTTCTGGGGTTGGTATATGGGTGCCGGGAATTTTACCGGCGCGTTGGGCGATTTCCTGGCTGCCATCGAAGGCTCCAATCTTGGCGGCGGCAACACCGCATCGGCGCAGCTTGACCGGCAAGTGGTCAATTGGCTGAAGGAGATGATGGGCTTTCCGGCCAGCGCCAGCGGCACGCTGACGTCTGGCGGCTCCATGGCCAACATGATCGGGCTGACAGTTGCGCGCAATGCGATGGCGGGTGTCGATGTGCGCATTGACGGCGTAACCAATCTGCCGCAGCCGCTGCGCTATTATGCCTCCGATCAGGTTCATAGTTGCCACCAGAAAACGATGGAAACACTTGGCCTTGGCAGCCGGGCCTTGAGATTGGTTCCGTCAGATCAGAATTTTCGCATGGATATATCGGCATTGGAGACAATGATCACTGAAGACCGCGCCGCAGGTCTGCGCCCGGCCTGCGTGATCGCCACGGCAGGCACAACCAACACCGGTTCGATTGATGATTTGAAAGCCATCGGAGCCCTGTGCCGCCGCGAAGGGCTATGGTTCCACATCGATGGCTGTATCGGCGCCTTGATAAAGATCGCGCCAGCACATCGCTTTATGGTCGACGGCATCGAGTCCGCAGATTCGCTGGCGCTTGATCCGCACAAATGGCTGCATACACCCTTTGAAGCAGGTTGCGCCCTGGTGCGGGACCGCAAGCTGCATTTCTCGACCTTCGCCTTGCATGGCGACTATCTGGAAGAAAAGCCGCGCGGCGTGGCAGCCGGGGAGTATCTGTTTGACTATGGATTTGAATTGTCGCGCGGCTTCAAGGCACTGAAAATCTGGATGTCGCTGAAAGAGCAAGGCGTTGCCAAGTTCGGGCGGCTGATTGACCAGAACATTGCCCAAGGCGCGTATCTGACTGCGTTGATCGCACGCGAACCAAAGCTTGAGCTGATGGCCCCGTCAGTCATCAATGTCGTATGTTTCCGCTATCTTGTCGAAGGCGCGGACGAGACGGCGCACAAGACGCTGAACAGCGAAATCATGCTGCGCATGCAGGAAGAGGGCACCGCTGTCATCACCGACACAACAATCCATGGCCGGCACTGCCTGCGCGCAGCGGTCAACAATCACCGCACGAAGAGGGAGGATCTGGATTTGCTGGTGAGCGAAGTCATACGGCTGGGGCTTGAACTTGCGGATGGATAGAGGAAGATGGATAGTCTCATGATCATCCGACCAGACCGTTGTATCCATCACCTCGCCCTGCGCGGCAAAATCGCTGACCGCACATCGGATTTTATCAGCCCCGACCTGACAAGGGAAGAGCAGGTCAGCGACATCGCCACCGGCAAAGGCTTCCTCGGCACGAGCTTGCAATGTGTCGAAAACATTGCCGAGCATTTTGCCGCGCCGGGGATTGTAGACAACGAGGTGGTGGAATTGCTGGCGTGCGGGCGGGCGGAAATATGCTTCGCGGTGAGCAGGCAGCGTGAATTGAGATTGCGCTGAGGTTTCCGGGACAAACCAATTTGAATGCCCACAGAATGCGGCCCAGTCCACGGCGCTCTCTTGACGGAACCATTTGTCATCTCAGCCGTTGTTAACAATTGTTCATTTGATATGCTGACCAAACAATATTTCACCGGTCTCCTGGAAAACAAACATGAAAAGTGCCCTCGCCTGCTGGACGGAAAAGCCGCGCTCGCAAGCCGGGATCGGCGCGGCCGCGCTGAGCCTGATTGCGGCCACTCCCGCCATCGCCCACGTCAAATGGTTCGCGCCCTACATTGTCGGAGCAAAGCCGCAGCCTGTGTTGAACACGCTGGAAAATCCCTGGTTCTGGACGGGCATCGCGCTCGTGCTGCTCTTTCTGATCGCCACGCGCCTTGTCGAGAACTCCTCTTTTGGCGAAAATGCAATGAAAATCATGGACCGCGCCACCGATCCGCTCTGGCTGCGGCTGGATGATTTCGTGCGCTGTGTCATCGGCGGGTTTTTCATCGCGATCTTTGCGGTCGGCGGCGTCTATCTGACGCCGGACTTGAAAACCTCGTCCGAGTGGGTGTCCTGGGCGCAGCTGCTGATCGCAGTCGGCGTGTTCTGGCGCTGGACCATGCCGCTGTCGGCGGCGGGCATTATCGGCCTTTGGCTTCTGGCCATGCGGGATTATGATCTTTTCCACTTGCTCGACTACTTATCACTCGGCGTCGGCGTGGCGGCCTATCTCGTGCTCGCCGCCTCCGACAATCCGGAATGGCGCAAGCACCGTTTTGAGGTTCTGCGCTGGGCGGTAGCAGTCGCGCTGATGTGGTCGAGCCTGGAAAAGTTCGCCTATCCGGACTGGTTCTACCCGGTAGTGGCAGAAAAGCCGTTCCTGACCTTCGGCATGCCGCGCGATGTGTTCATTCCGATGGCAGGAGTTGCGGAGTTCACCATGGGCTTCGGTCTTCTGGCGACGCCGCTCGTGCGGCGCCTGTCCGCGATCGCGCTGCTCGTCATCTTCAATGCGGCGGTCTATCCGTTCGGTCGCGTTGATCTGGTCGGCCACGCGCTTGTCATGATGATGATCATCGCTATCGCCGTCGATCAGACAAGGGATCTGCATTTTCTTAACGCCGTCCGACGCCATGTCACCCTGCTGCCGGTGTCGCTGGCCGGATTTCTGGTGGTTTTTGTGACCGGCTACTGGGGCCTGCACGCCACATTTTACGGCCTTGAAGGCGCTCCGGCGGCACAGCCAATGAGCACGCACAGCGCAGACCCAGACAACCCGCATGTGACGAGCGAGTAGGATGGCGTACGTGAAGAACGGTCCGGGGCGGGGAGGCGGCGCACGGCTGAGGTTCAGAATTTCCAGGGTCGAATGATTCAGGATCGGGATATGTCAAACGAACAGTCCGTTGCGCTGCGGAACCGCAAATTCACGGCAGCCATCGTCTGACAATCAGCGGCGAGGCAGGGCGTAGCGCAGGTTGAACATCCGCCGGAGCGGACGCATTTGATGCTGGCGCGCAAGGCGGGCTGGGTTCAGCCGGAGATCAGGGATGGAGACAAAGTGTTTGACTTGTACCCAGAGGAAAGCATCGTCGAGTGGCATGAGCGGCTGGGGCTCTGAAAACCTTGACTTACAGATAAGTCAAAAGCCGCTTGCGCCAAAACAGCGTCACCTCACTTCCACTCGCGGATATCGACAAAATGCCCGGCAATCGCCGCTGCCGCTGCCATCGCGGGCGAGACCAGATGCGTTCGGCCCTTGAAGCCCTGACGGCCTTCAAAGTTGCGGTTGGATGTCGAGGCGCAGCGCTCGCCCGGCTTCAGACGGTCATCGTTCATGGCAAGGCACATCGAACAGCCCGGCTCTCGCCAGTCAAAGCCCGCCGCCTTGAAAATCGTGTCGAGGCCTTCCGCTTCCGCCATTTCCTTCACGAGGCCGGATCCGGGGACGATCATGGCAGACACAGTTGATGCGACGGTTTTGCCTTCGACAACCTTGGCCACTTCGCGCAAATCTTCGATGCGGCCATTGGTGCAGGAGCCGATAAACACGCGGTCGAGCGCGATGTCGGTGATTTTTGTTCCAGGCTTCAGGCCCATGTAATCAAGCGCGCGCCATTTTGAGGTGCGTTTGTTATCGTCTTCAATATCATCAGGATTGGGCACCGCACCCATGACCGAGATGACGTCTTCAGGCGAAGAACCCCACGAGACGATTGGCGGCAACATGGCAGCGTCAAGCACCACCACTTTGTCGAAATGCGCGCTGTCGTCAGTGTAGAGCGTCTTCCAATAGTCCATCGCCATATCGAAAGCAGCGCCCTTCGGCGCGCGCGGCTTGTCCTTGATGTAGGCAAACGTCTTTTCGTCCGGCGCGATCAAGCCGGCACGCGCGCCGCCCTCGATAGTCATGTTGCAGACCGTCATGCGACCTTCCATCGACAGGGCGCGGATCGCTTCGCCTGCAAATTCAATGACATGGCCATTGCCGCCCGCTGTTCCGATTTCGCCGATGATGGCAAGGATGATGTCTTTGGCTGTGACATGCGGCGGCAAAACGCCATCCACGCGCACCAGCATGTTCTTGGCCTTCTTCTGGATCAACGTCTGCGTGGCCAGCACATGCTCGACTTCCGACGTGCCGATGCCATGCGCCAATGCGCCGAATGCGCCATGGGTGGAGGTGTGGCTGTCGCCGCAGACGATGGTCATGCCCGGCAGCGTGAACCCTTGTTCCGGCCCAACGATGTGGACAATGCCCTGACGGATATCGTTGGCATCGAAATATTCAACGTTGAAGTCAGCGGCATTCTGCGCCAGCGCCTCAACCTGAATGCGGCTTTCCTCATTCTTGATGCCAAGCTTGCGATCCGGCGAGGTTGGCACATTGTGATCGACAACGGCAAGTGTCTTTTCCGGATGCCGGACCTGACGGTGGGCAAGGCGAAGGGCTTCAAACGCCTGCGGTGATGTCACCTCATGAACCAGATGACGATCAATATAAAGGAGGCATGTGCCGTCTACCTGTGTATCGACCACATGGTCGGCGAAAATCTTGTCATAGAGCGTTTTTGGTACGGAAGTCATCGGGCTGATCCCTTGGAAATGGTCATTGAAGCAGATCGGACAGGCCGCACGCGCGGCAGACAGGCCTCAGCCGATGCGGCAGGTCCGCGCACCGGAAAGACGGGAAAAAAACCGTCCCGGCAGACGCTTGTGATCCTGAAGCACAATGGCCTTTTCCAAAGACAAACTGTCAATTTTGCGGTGTTTTTCGTTCATGACCGGCTCATAACAGGATTTTGCATGACCGGCAATCTCGTTGGCCGCAGCGCAGCCAAGCGTGAGCGGTTCGCCGTTTCCACAAAAGAATCCGCTTTTCGCTGCATTGCAACAGGTGTATACAGCCGCCACTTGAAAGGCCTGAGACACATCATAACCCGGCCATCGCGGCTCGACAGTTCGCTGCAACAAAGCTGAAAAATCCATCATGAATCAACAAGACATGCGTGCCGGAACTGAAAACGGCGCAGCAAATGGCGGCTCGCAGTCTCACCAGTCAAGAGGCCCGTTGATCGGACTCGCCGTAGGCTCGATCGGCGTCGTCTATGGCGACATTGGCACCAGCCCGCTCTATGCGGTGCGCGAATCGCTGCACCATGCGGCAGGAGACGGCATCACGCGTGGCGAAGTCATCGGTGTGATCTCGCTGATGCTTTGGGCGTTGATCCTTGTCGTCACGTTGAAATACGTCGTTTTGATCATGCGCGCCGACAATCAGGGCGAAGGCGGCACGCTGTCGCTGATGGCACTGGCGCAAAAGGTCATGGGCCGCGGCATGAACATGGCGTTTTTTCTCGGCGTCGCCGGGGCAGCCCTGTTTTACGGCGACTCGGTGATCACGCCGGCTGTTTCGGTATTATCCGCTGTGGAAGGCTTCGGCGTGGTATTGCCCGGCACAGAGCGGTTCATTCTGCCTGCTGCCATATTGATCATTGTGCTGTTGTTCTCGGTGCAGAGCCGTGGAACCGCCAAAGTCGCGGCATTTTTCGGCCCCATCATGGTGCTGTGGTTTGCCACGCTGGGCGCGCTGGGTGTCTACCACATTGCCGACGATCCGGAGATTTTCAAAGCGATCAATCCATATTATGCGGCATGGTTTTTGGCAAACCACGGCATGGTAGGCCTTGTTGTGCTCGGATCCGTGTTCCTCTGCGTCACAGGCGCGGAAGCGCTGTATGCCGACATGGGCCACTTCGGCCGTTCTCCGATCCGCTGGGCATGGATGGTGTATGTGTTCCCGATGCTGGCGCTGAACTATCTTGGCCAAGGCGCAATGATCCTGGGCAATCCGGCAACAGCGGTAAACCCGTTCTTCCTGATGGCACCGGAATGGGCCTCCATTCCGCTAGTCGTGTTGTCGTGCGTGGCCGCAGTCATTGCCTCGCAGGCCGTCATCACCGGCGCGTTCTCGCTGACATCGCAGGCGGTGCAGCTGGGCATCCTGCCCCGCTTGGAAATCCGCCACACATCGGAGCAACTGGCGGGCCAAATTTATCTTCCCAAGGTCAACCGCCTCCTGTTTGCAGGCGTGATTGCGCTGATTGTGCTATTCCAGACCTCGTCATCACTGGCATCGGCTTACGGCATCGCCGTCACAGGCGCGATGCTGGCGGACGCCGGGCTGATGATCCTCGTCATTTGGAAAGTCTGGAAATGGGGCTTGGGCTGGGCACTTGCCATCATGACACCGTTGATCATCATTGATCTGGCTTTCTTTGGCGCCAATCTTCTTAAACTGCTGGACGGCGCAGCACTGCCGTTGGCCTTCGGCATGTTCCTGATGGTGGTGATGTGGACGTGGGTGCGCGGCAGCGGCATCATATCGGACAAGTCGCGACGCGAAAGCGTGCCGCTTGCCGACCTGACCAAGATGCTTGCCAAAAAACCCCCGCAAAGAGTGCTGGGAACAGCCGTCTTCCTGACCGCCGATCCGGAAACGGCACCGACGGCGCTGATGCACAATCTGAAGCACAACCACGTTCTGCACAACACCAACATATTGCTGACGATCAAGACAGCGTCAGTTCCTTACGTGCCGGAGAATGAGCAGATTTCCGTTGAAACGCTGTCGGACGACTTCCGGCGCATCATCGCCAATCTCGGGTACATGCAATCGCCGCGCATTCCGCATTTGCTGGCAGCCGCGCGTCGCAAGGGATGCGAGTTTGAATTGATGCAGACATCCTTTTTTCTAGGCCGACGGACCATCAAGGCATCCGCTCAGTCAGGCATGCCACTGTGGCAGGACGGGCTCTACATCGCGCTGGCAAAATCAGCGGCAAACGCGACAGACTTCTTCCACATTCCATACAACCGGGTGGTGGAGATGGGCAGCCAGGTGACGGTTTGACCTTTACCGCTCGTCAGCCCGCCGCATCCGCTGCTCCAGCCGCCGCAAGGCCAGAGACAGGCTGACTGTCATCACCAGATAGATGTAGGCGACAATCGAATAGGTTTCGAAAAACCGGAACGAGCCCGACGCATAGACCTTGCCGAGCTGCGTGATATCGGAAACGCCAAGCACCGAGACGAGCGAGGAATCCTTCACCATCGCAATGAAATCATTGCCGAGCGGTGGCAGGATGGTGCGGAACGCTTGAGGAAACACGACATGGCGGAACCGCAGCCAGCTGGACAGCCCCAGCGCCTTCGCCGCCTCGATCTGGCCCTTGTCCACCGCCTGAATGCCCGCGCGGAACACTTCCGACAAAAACGCCGAGTAGCCGATCATCAAGGCGATGATCGCTCGCCATAAAAGCGAAAAGTCACGGATGCCCATCGTTCCGAACAGCCCGATGGATTGCAGCGGCGCGGTGATGAAATTCCAGAACGCAACAAACGCCGGTGCGCCGACAAATGCGATGTAAAACAACAGCACCAGCATCGGAATGCCGCGGATGATCTCAACGTAAAAGCGCGCGATCTGGCGCAGCACCTTGAACCGCGACAGCCCCATCATCGCAAGGCCGAGGCCCATGAGGCAAGCGAGCGAAAAGCCGACGGCTGTGACAAACAATGTTGTCCGGATGCCTTTGACCAGCGTGGTGAAAACCTGCGTGTAAATGCCGTTGGCGGCAATCAGTATGCCTATGGCAACGGAAAGCCCGGCGGCCGCTGCCAGCCACCAGGGAAAATCATCGTTTTTGTCAGTCGGACCGCCCGCCATGAAAAACCGGCGGCATCAGCCGCCGACAATCCTCACTCGCCGAACTTGTAATCAACGAACCATTTCTTGTTGAGCGCATCCAGCGTGCCATCTGCCTTCATCGCAGCAACGGCGGCATTGACCGGAGCAACCAGATCAGAGCCCTTGGTGAAGATGAAGCCAAAATCTTCGGTGCCCAGCGGCCCGCCGATCAGTTTCAGCTTGCCATCAGAGGCATCCACATAGCCCTTGCCTGCGGTACCATCAGTCAGCACGGTGTCCACATCGCCTGCTTTCAGCGCCTGAACCGTTGCGCCAAAGGTCTCAAACAACTTTATGCGCGGATTGTCCTCCTTGCCATCAAGCACTTCGTAGACCGCGGTATAGAACGGCGTGGTTCCTGCCTGTGCGCCGACAAGGCCTTCTGTGAACGCGCCAAATGTCTTCGCATCCGTAAAGCGGCTTTCATCGCCTCGCACCAGCATGAACTGTTCGGAGCGCATGTAGGCATCAGAGAAGTCGACCTTTTCCTTGCGCTCTTCCTTGATGGTGATGCCGGTCATGCCGATGTTGTACTGGCCGTCAGACACCGCCTGAATCATCGCGTCCCACGAAGTGTTCTGGTATTTGATCTTGAAATTCAGCCGCTTGGCGATCTCGTTCATTGCATCATATTCCCAACCGATCTGCGTCCCCGTCTTCGGGTCAACAAATTGCAGTGGCGGATAGGCGTTCTCGGTGACAATCACCACTTCCTTGCCGCCAAGATCGGGCAAATCGGCAGCAAAGGACGGTGCGGCAGCGGCAAGCGTTGCGCCCGCGACGAGAGAAAGC
>JANMQE010000009.1:0-2275 GCA_031370195.1 Phyllobacteriaceae bacterium | reverse complement strand
ACAGCAGCCTGTCCGATCCAGCCGACACATGAATGTGCGAGCCATCCCGGACTTCCCCGCCGAGCACCTTCTCCGCCAGCGGGTCCTGCACTTCCTTCTGGATCACGCGCTTCAGCGGGCGTGCGCCATAGGCCGGGTCATAGCCCTTGTCGGCCAGCCACTTGGTGGCGGATGCATCAAGATCAATCGTGATCTTGCGATCCTCAAGCAGCTTGGCAAGCCGCCTGATTTGAATCTCGACAATTGCCCCCATCTCCGTCCGGTGCAGCCGGTGGAACAGGATGATCTCGTCAACCCGGTTGACAAATTCCGGCCGGAAAGCGGACTTGACCGCCCCCATCACCAGTTCACGCACGCTGTCCACATCATCGTTTTCGCCAAGATTGACCAGAAAGTCAGAACCAAGATTCGACGTCATGATGATGAGCGTGTTGCGGAAATCGACCGTCCGGCCCTGCCCGTCCGTCAGGCGCCCGTCATCAAGCACCTGCAACAGCACATTGAACACATCCGGATGCGCCTTTTCGATTTCGTCGAACAGGATCACCTGATAAGGCCTGCGCCGCACCGCCTCGGTCAGCGCCCCGCCTTCCTCATAACCGACATAGCCCGGAGGCGCGCCGATCAGCCGGGCGACGGAGTGCTTCTCCATATATTCAGACATGTCGATACGGCTCATCGCCGTGTCATCGTCAAACAGGAAAGATGCCAGCGCCTTGGTCAGTTCCGTCTTGCCGACACCTGTCGGCCCGAGAAACATGAACGAGCCGATCGGCCGGTTCGGATCCTGCAATCCCGCACGCGCACGGCGCACCGCCCGCGAAACCGCCTGAATCGCCTCGCCCTGGCCGACTACCCGCTTGCCGATCTCGTCTTCCATCCTGAGCAGCTTGTCGCGCTCGCCTTCCAGCATGTTGTCCACCGGAATCCCGGTCCAGCGAGAGACCACCTGCGCGATATGCTCGGACGTCACGGTCTCCTCGACCATCGACGCTTTGCCATCCTGCGCTTCCGATTCGACCAGCCTGCGCTCAAGGTCGGGTATCGAGCCATAGGCCAACTCGCCCGCCCGCTGGAATTCACCCTTGCGCTGGGCAATCGCCAGCTCATTGCGCGCGTCTTCCAACTGCTTCTTCAAATCTGCAGCCAGACCAAGCTTCTGCTTCTCAGCCATCCAGACATTGGTGATTCCGGCCGATTCTTCTTCAAGCCCGGCCAGTTCCTGCTCGAGCTTTGCCAGCCGGTCCTTGGAAGCCGCGTCCTTCTCAACCTTCAGCGCCTCGCGCTCGATCTTCAGCTGCATGATGCGCCGGTCAATCTCGTCCAGCGCCTCCGGCTTGGAATCAACCTGCATCCTCAGCCGCGACGCCGATTCATCGACCAGATCAATCGCCTTGTCCGGCAGGAACCGGTCAGCAATGTAGCGGTTCGACAGCGTCGCAGCCGCCACCAGCGCCGAATCAGAGATTCGCACCTTGTGATGCTGCTCGTATTTTTCCTTCAGCCCGCGAAGAATCGAAATCGTGTCCTCAACCGTCGGCTCGGAGACAAACACCGGCTGGAACCGCCGCGCCAACGCCGCGTCCTTTTCGACATGCTTGCGATATTCATCAAGCGTCGTCGCGCCAACGCAATGCAATTCGCCGCGCGCCAAGGCGGGCTTCAGCAAATTCGACGCATCCATCGCGCCATCTGCCTTGCCCGCGCCGACCAGCGTGTGCATCTCGTCGATGAACAGAATGATTGACCCGTTCGCCGACTGGATTTCGCTCATCACAGCCTTCAGCCGCTCTTCAAATTCGCCGCGGTATTTCGCCCCTGCAATCAGCGCGCCCATGTCGAGCGACAGCAAAGACTTGTCGCGAAGCGATTCGGGCACATCGCCATTGATGATTCGCAGCGCCAACCCCTCAGCAATCGCCGTCTTGCCAACGCCCGGCTCGCCGATCAGCACCGGATTGTTCTTCGTCCGGCGCGAAAGCACCTGCATCGTCCGGCGGATTTCATCATCACGCCCGATCACCGGATCAAGCTTGCCCTCGCGCGCATCCTTGGTCAGGTCCCGCGCATATTTCTTCAGCGCGTCATAGCCCTGCTCGGCATTCGCCCCGTCAGCCGTGCGGCCCTTGCGCAATTCATTGATCACGGCGTTCAAAGCCTGCGGCTTCAAGCCAGCCTTCAACAAAATGTCCGCCGTCTTGGCAGACTTCTCCATTGTCAGCGCGGTGAGCAACCGCTCAACCGTGACAAAACTGTCGCCAGCCTTCTTGGCAAT
>JANMQE010000771.1:0-13678 GCA_031370195.1 Phyllobacteriaceae bacterium | reverse complement strand
GCTGAAGCATCAGTGGGCCTGCTAGCCCTGATTGGTGAGCAGATCCCTCCTTATGTTGTGGTGCCTCCAGTGGCAGTGAACCGCGGCAATCTTCCTGTGTCTTACAAGACCATCTACCGCAAGGAATTGCCTGCTGAAATGGCTGCTGATCTCAAGAACTAAGTTCAGCACCATACTAAGCTGCGGCCAGCATGCTCCCTTGCTGGCCGCATCTGCACACCACCCTCATAACACGCCCGGGATACGACAGTGGCCGCCACCAACATTCTTGAAATGCGAAACATTCAAAAATCATTCAGCAACATCCCCGTGCTGAAGAAGGTGAATTTTGCGCTGCAAAAGGGTGAGGTCCACGCCTTCATGGGTGGCAATGGCGCTGGCAAGTCCACGCTCATGAAAGTTCTGACAGGCGTCTACAGCCGTGATGCCGGTGAGATTGTTATCAACGGCAAGTCCCATCATTTTGCCACGCCGCGTGACGCCGAGGCGGCTGGCATCGCCATGATTTTCCAGGAATTGAGCCTAATCCCAACCCTGACCGTCGCACAGAACATCTTCCTCCACCGCGAGCCGCGCATGGGCTATCTGCTGAACGACAACGAGGCGATACGCCGTTCGCGGGAAATCCTTACTGACCTTGGTGAAGACATCGATCCGAATGCCCGCGTCGAAGACATCAGTTCAGGTGCGTGCCAAATGGTCGAAATCGCCAAGGCGCTCTCACAGAATGCGCAAATCTTGATCATGGACGAGCCGACATCATCACTGTCTGAACATGAGACAAGCTCTTTGTTCCGCATTGTACGACGACTCCAAAACAACGGCATCTCCATCATCTACATCTCCCATCGCATGGCGGAAATTTTTGAAATCTGTGATCGTGTGACAGTCATGCGCGATGGCGGCATTGTGCTGACCGACACTTGCAAAAATATCTCAATGCAGGTTTTGATTGACGCTATGTTGGGGGCCGGCACAGGATCAACTTTGCAATGGCGCGAACGCGACGTGGGCGCGGATGCTCCCGTGGTGCTTGATGTTGAGAACATCGCCTCAGCCGGAACCTATCGCGACATCAGCTTCCAGATCAAAGCTGGTGAAATTGTGGGCCTTGCAGGCTTGATGGGATCAGGACGCACGGAAATTGCGCAGGCCATCTTTGGCATCGCATCAGCAGACAGCGGTGTGGTGCGTCTCAACGGCAAAACCATCACCTCGACAGCCGATGCAATTGCCGCCGGAATTGCCCTCGTGCCCGAAAGCCGCCGCAGGCAAGGTCTTATCCTTGACCATAGCGTGGCTGAAAATTTCCTTCTGCCAAATCTTGATCATTTCCGAACCAGTTTTTTTGTGGGTGAGCGCGGCGCTGGACGCAAGATTTTGGATTTCATAAAACTGCTGGGAATCAAGACAGACAACCCTGACAAGGAAGTGCATGAACTATCAGGGGGAAATCAACAGAAAGTTGTTCTCTCGAAATGGCTGGTGCGTGAACCAAAGTTGCTTATTCTCGATGAGCCAACGCTTGGCGTCGACATTGGTGCAAAGTCAGACATCGTCGGGATCGTTCGCAAACTTGCTGACAAGGGTGCAGCTGTTTTGGTCATATCGTCTGAGTTTGAAGAACTGCTTGCCATGAGCGATCGTATCCTGGTCTTGCAGGATGGCAATCTCACCAGTGAACTTGATCGCAGGAACATCGCATCAGAGGAGGTCCTTCATCATGCAGTCCAAAGCTAATGTGACTATGGCAGCACCCGCAGCCACTCCTGTGATAAAAGCAAAACAAGTCCAATGGCGCGACTTTGTGGTCTATATTTTCTTCGCAGTGGTCCTCGTGTTTTTTGCACTCACGATTGGTGACAAAGGCTTTCTCTCCGTCGCAAACCTATTCAACATCACGCGCACCACATCGATGATTGCCATCATGGCCATCGCCATGACGTTCGTCATCGCGGCAGGCGAACTTGATCTTTCAATCGGCTCATCGGCAGCCCTTTCGGCATTGGTTGCAGCGCTCACTATGACGGCGGGCTATGGCATGGTGGCGGGTGTCGCCATGGGCATTCTCAGCGGCCTAGCTGTTGGCGCACTCAACAGTTTTTTTGTCAACGTTTTCAAGATTCCCTCGTTTCTGGTGACCTTGGGTTCAATGCAGTTGATCCGCGGCCTAGACATGCGATTGACCTATACAAAGCCTGTGGCAATCGCCGATACGACATTTACCAGCATTTTCGGCAGTGGAAAAATTGGTCCCGTACCATCCCTGTTTGTCTGGTCACTCGTCGTCGTGGTCATTTGCCATATCGTCTTGCGCTACACCACTTTTGGACGGCAGGTTTTGGCAACAGGCGGCAACCCGGTGGCTGCGCGTTACTCGGGTGTTCCGGTTGAGCGCATCAAGATGTATTGTTTTCTGCTCAGCGGCGCGGCAGGCGCACTTGCTGGACTCCTCTATTCGGGCATGATGCAAACAGCACGTTATACCTTTGGCACGGGTGCGGAACTGGCGGCCATTGCAGCGGTTATTCTGGGCGGTACGAGTTTGTTTGGCGGCAAGGCCACGGTCATCGGCACCTTCGTAGGCGCACTTCTGATTGGCACAATCAACAATGGTTTGATTATTATGGGACTTGATGTCAGCGAACAGATGATGATCTCTGGAGGCTTGATCATAGTGGCGGTTGCATTTGGTCGTCGGCCCACAAAAACGTGACGCGAAAGCCATTTCGATGAAGCAAGAGAAATTACACTATTCCGTATTGATTATTGGGGCGGGCATCAACGGTTGTGGCACATTTCGTGATCTGTGTCTTCAGGGCATCGATTGCCTTTTGGTTGACCGTGTTGACGTTTGCAGTGGGGCCAGTGCAGCGCCATCACGGCTCATTCATGGCGGTATCAAATATCTCGAAACCAATGAATTCCGTTTGGTGCGCGAGTCTGCCATGGAGCGCAATCGCCTGCTCAACAATGCGCCGCATTATGTGAAGGCGCTGGAAGTGGTGTTTCCTGCGAAGTCATGGTTTGCCGGTTTACTCGATGGCTTTCTCGGCTTTCTGGGTTTCAAGGCGCGCATCAAGGAGCGTGGTGCGCTACTCGTTGAAATCGGCCTTCAAATCTATGATGCCTATAACCGCAAAGTGAAGGCGCTGCCTGATCATCGTTTCTTCAGCAAGAGAAAGCTGCGTGCAGAGTTTCCCGCCGTGACCAAAGACGCTGTGGCAGCCGGACTTTACTACGAAGGCCGCGTGACCCACGCCGAGCGCCTCGGCCTTGAGCTTGTGCTGGACGGTCTTGCCGCCCAGCCCGAAAGCACTCTGCGTACCTATACCGAGGTTGCGGGAAAGCCTGACAAAGGCGTCTTCATGCTGAAGGATCTTGTGACAGACGACACACTCAGCGTCACTGCCGATGTTGTGATCAATGCAAGTGGGGCCTGGATCGACAAGGTCAACGATAGTCTCGGTATTGCCTCCAGTTACATGGGGGGTTCGAGAGGCGGCCATCTGATCGTCAAGCATAAAGGCCTGTTAGAAGCAACGCGCGGCCGCATGATGTATTTCGGCTGCAAGGATGGCCGCTTCAATCTGCTCTACCCCTTCTTCGGCAATGTTCTTGTGGGATCCACTGACTTGGCCCAGCAGGACCCGGACCTCGCTCATTGTTCTGCTGAAGAAACGGACTACCTCTTATCCGTCGTCAGCGAAATTTTCCCGGATATCAAGCTCACGCGCGATGACGTGATCCTGACCTATAGCGGTGTGCGACCCCTGCCCCGCGCCAATGGCAAGGATATTGGTGATGTCTCGCGTGACCACAGCATCGGCCGCGACAAACTGCCTGGCACGAATGATCCTGTGCTCTCATTGATAGGTGGCAAGTGGACAACCTTTCGGGCTTTCTCCGAACAATCCTGTGATGCGGTGTTGGCACAGCTCGGCAAGTCGCGAGTTGTTTCGACTGTGGATTTACCCATTGGCGGCGGACGCGATTACCCCCGCAATGAAATCAGCCGCACTACTATGGTGAGCAGGATTGGATTACGCGGTAGCGAACTGCTGGATCGCTATGGCACCAAGGCACTGGCCGTGCAGGAGTTCGCAGCAACGACCCAAGACCGCCCATTGCCCTCGCTTCCGGGCTATAGCACCGGCGAGATCGCCTACATTTGCGCCCATGAAAACGTGCGCCATCTCTCTGATCTGCTGCTGCGCCGCACCGCCATCACCATGGAGGGCTTGCTCAATCCGGAAGTAATTCACGACACGGCAAAGATTGCAGCCGATGTGTTAGGCTGGAACAAGGCGCGGACCAAAACCGAGATTGATCTTGCGGGTTCCGAATTGGCCAAACGCAACGTGAAAAATGTCAGGTCTGATGCAGCACCGCGCTGACGGAGTCCAGCATTGCTGATCGAACATCGGCATAGGTCAGGGACGGTTGCAGGTCCGTGATGCCGCCATAGGTATCAGGATCAAAGTTCAGCCCCATGGCCCGGTAGGCTTCGGCGATGCCGGCGCAGGCTTCGTCTGAACGCGTCACTGCAATGATTGCACCCAATTGCAAGCAGCGCTGGTTCATGCGCTGGGCCACACCGACAAGCTTGATGCGTCCCCCCGCATTGACGCTGTATTTTCCGGGGCAATATTCATTCGGCAATTCGCCGACACGCGCATCAATGCCAAGCTTCACCAAAGCTTCGGCAATGGCACCCGACAAAATGTCATAGCGCTGCAGCATGTGTTGATGCGGTGCGGCGTGTGGCGCGATGATGGTGATGCCAAGCGCGTTTTCGTCAAACAGCGTGAGCCTGCCACCCGTGCCGCGCTCGATGGGTTCAAAGCCCCGCACCCGCGCCAACTCAATCACGCGGAGATAATCAGAGTGGGTTGTGTCCTGCGGTGAAAAGGCAGCCGTGGGGCGTGGACGCCGCAAGCGCAATATGGCTTGATCGCCGACGCGCAAGTCCGTCAATTGCTGCTTCACCCATGTCGCGTAGTCTTGAGGAGTGGGACATGCTTCGGCGGGCAACTCTGTATCATCGATGATCTGGAAGGGCCCGCCGAAGAACTGCATCAGGCGGCCTTGGCTTTGCCAGCGCAGCCATAAAGTTCCATTTTTTCGATTGTTGCAACGATCATGCGTTTGCGGCCTTCTGCCATAGCATCCTCAAGTTGGTAGTCACCTTTGGACCACACATCCAGCATGCCTTGACGAAACACATGACGAAGATCCGTGTCGGCGTTAAACTTGTGCACACCTGCGGCCTTGGCGGCCTGTACCTCATCCTCAGGAACGCCTGAAGCGCCATGCAAGACCAAAGGAATTCCTGTTGCGTCACGAATTTCGAGTGTGCGTTTGATCGACAGTGGCTCAGGCTTCAGGCCAGGAATGACGCCATGTACAATGCCGACAGAAATAGCGAGATAGTCAACGCCAGTCTCAGCCACAAAACGCTGGGCCTCATCAACCGTCGTGTAGTAATCCTCCCAAATCACTTTTTCGCCCACATCAGGAATTTTGCCAAGTTCAGCTTCCACGGGAATGCCAAAGTCATGGGCAATCTCGACAACGCGCTTGGTCATGCGGATGTTTTCCTCAAACGGCAAATGCGCGAAGTCACACATGATGGAATTGAAGCCAAGCTTGATGGCTTCGAGGCACTCATCCCAAGGGCCGTGATCGAGATGGATGACATAGTGCGCATTGGATTCTTCGGCAATGCGCCTGGTCATTTCAAAGCCGCGTTTCACGCCGACATGGGGCACCAGGGCGCGGCCGACTTGCAGCACCACGGGCGCATTGGCCTGTTCTGCCGCCAGCACCAGGGCTTCGGTGGTTTCTTCATTGTGCATGTTGAAGGCACCGATGGCATACTTGCCATTGCGGGCATCCGTCATGAGTTTGCTGTGGCTAACCATGGGCATGATTTGATCCTTTCAGGAAATTTTGATGATGGCGATTGCGGTGCGGACTTCCACTGTTGACTCTTCAGCATGAAGAATTTCAGTGAGTACGCCCGACGCAGGAGACTCCAGGGTTTCCGTGGCTTTCTCTGCTTCAATTTCAGCAAGCGGCTCATCTTCCTTGACCGTATCGCCAACAGCCTTCAGCCATTTGACAATCTTGCCTTCACTCATGCCCATGCCCCATTGTGGTAGCAGCACTTTGATATTTGCCATGATCAGTGTCCTCTTGGTTTTGCGCCGACAGCTTTACGAACTGCATCGGCAATTTTTTCCGCGTTGGGATAAAGTTGTTTTTCAAGCGCGGGGCTGAACGGAATATGCGTGTCCGGCGTAGTGACGCGCATAATGGGCGCTTTCAGACAATCAAACGCCTGTTCCGCGACAATTGCAGAAATTTCAGCCGCGGCACCACAGGTGCGATTGGCAGGATCGGCGATGACCAATCGTCCCGTGCGCGCTACGGAATTTAGAACCGCATCTGAATCGAACGGCACGAGTGTGCGCGGATCGATGATTTCGACGGAGATGCCTTCAGTTTCCAAGGTCTTTGCAGCGAGAATAGCTTGTTGAACCGCCGACGAGATTGCCACAACAGTCACATCAGTCCCCTCCCGAACAGTGCGGGCCACACCGAAAGGAATGCGGAACTCGCCGTCCGGAATGTCCTCCTTCATTCCCCACAGCAAACAAGCCTCGAACGACATCACAGGATCATCCATGTCAACTGCCGTGCGCAGCAAGCCCTTCGCATCCGTCGGAGATGCTGGCACCATGATCTTGAGTCCCGGCATATTCATGAACATGGGGTAAGGGCGGTCCGAGTGATGGGCGGCCGTGCTCAATCCATAAAACATGGCTGAGCGGAACACCACGGGAAGCGACGCCTGCCCGCCAAACATATAGCGGCTCTTCGCAACCTGATTGATGAACTGATCCATGGCCATATAAAGGAAGGTTGAATAGGATAAATCGACAATGGGGCGTAGCCCTGTCATCGCTGCACCTGCCGCCGCCCCTACCATCACCTCTTCTGAGATTGGCGTGTTGCGGATGCGGTTCGCCCCAAACATCTGCAGAAAGTCGCCCTTGTCAGCGCGGGATTTTCCGCCACCCATGGTGCCATAGACATTGGCCTCCACGTCTTCACCCATGATGATGACGCGTTCATCAGCCGCCATGGCCTCGCGTTGCGCTTCGCCAATGGCACCGAGATAACTTGTGATGGTCATGCTGTTGCTCCGAAGGGTTCGGTGTAAATATCTTTGAAAGCGACGGAGAGTTCAGGGTACGGACTCTCGTTGGCGAAAGCCACAGAAGCATCCACTTCCGCCATCATGTCGGCTTCCAGACTCGCAAGGGTTGCCTCATCGGCAATGCCTTGTTCAAGCAGATGGGCGCGAAACAGCTTGATGGGGTCGCGTTTCAGCCAAGCTGCCTTCAATTCTTGATCGCGATAGTCGACGGCAAGACGCAAGCCTTCTGAATGCTCATTGAAACGATAGGTGACAACTTCAACAAAACTAGGCCCTTGGCCAGCACGGGCATGGTCCACCGCGGTTCGCACCGCGTCATAAACCTTCAATACACTCTGCCCGTCTTCAACCCGCACACCCGGCATGTCAAAACCCGCCGCACGATTGGCCAGCACGCCCGCGGTTACCGTGTGAGCTGGTGTTGATAATGCGTATTGATTATTCTCGCACAGGAACACGATGGGCAGTTTCCACACTGACGACAGGTTCATCGCTTCATAGAGACAGCCCTGGTTCGCCGCACCGTCACCAAAGAACGCCAGTGACACTTTGCCATTGCCCAAAACTTTGCTCGATAAAGCAGCGCCTGTTGCAATGGGAATCGACGATCCCACAATGCCAGACTCGCCCAGGCTTCCAACTTTGAAATCGGCCAAGTGCATGGAGCCCCCCTTGCCGCCACATACGCCCCAAGCCTTGCCGACAAGTTCTGCCATCAAGGGGCCAAGGGCTGCACCCTTGCCAATGGGGTGACCGTGGCTGCGGTGATTGCCCGTCATATAGTCACCATCGCCCAGCGCCATGGTGGAACCCACTACTTGCGCCTCCTGGCCAATCGATGTGTGAACCGTGCCCGGAATTTCGCCGCGTTTTACCATCTTGGAGGCGCGTTCATCAAAATAGCGGATGCGCAGCATGCGCCGCTGCATCTCAAGCAGCATGTCATTCTTGAGTGTCATGATTTTCCCTTCGGAGCATTGTTCATCAGATAACTCGCGGTGTTCACATCGGTGACAAGAACATCCAACCACTTGCCGGCGAGGGCCGCTGCAATTGACTTGTGTTTGTCAGCGCCACCGGCAACCGCAATCCGGCGTTTTGCTTGGCGCAATTGGACCAGCGTGATGCCAACGACCAGCCTATCAAGTTCGGTCTGCACCGCTTCGCCTTGCCCATCAATAAAGCGCTGGTGCAGTTGGCCAACGGCCCCGGCGGCGCGCACATCAGCCAATTGTTTTGTGCTGAAAAAATTGTCGCCCTCTACCAATGGCCCGTGAAAATCCGCCGGACCTATTCCAACAAAGGCAATGTCGAGCCTCTCCAGCAAGCGCAAGGCCGCCTGGATATAGAGGTCGGCCATCGCCACATTGCGAAGATCGGCATTGGGCATGACGCCCGGGGTGCGCAGAAAAACCGCTTCGGCGTCCAGCGCCTTGGCCATTTGCAACGTGGCAAGGGCGGCTTCATGTTGCAACATGGGCGAACCAAGATCGCCCAGCGTTTCCACCACTTTGGTAACTGATGTGGCGTTGCGCTGGTCCAGGTGCTTGGCCATTTCGCGCAAGGTTGTGCTCCAAGATGTGAAGCCGACAATTTGCACGTTCCTGAACTCTCCCGACAGGCAACTTACCGCCGCCGCACCCAGCACTTGGGCAATGCCGCTTTCACTAGAGCTGATGTCAACGACATAGGCTGCATCAAGGCCGTAAGTAGCCGTCAACCCATCTTCGAGATCGGGGTAAAGTCCATCGGGTGGCACAACGACGGTGCGGACAATACCGTGCTCCTCTGCGAGTTGCAGGAAGCGCGAGACGCTGGCTTGTGAAATGCCCAATTTGTCAGCAATTTCTGACTGGCGCCGGCCTTGGCCATGGTGCAAGCGGGCCACTTTTGTGATCAACCGCATTTGTGCGACATCAAGCCGGGCAAGGCGCGAGGCGGTGGCTGTTTTTTTCATGGTTTGTTCTGCGCCATAAAACGGAATGTATCTTTCAACCCCGGATAAATGCTGCGATAGGCTTCGAAGATTTCGGCATAACGCGCATGTGATGCTGCATCAGGCTCAAACGTTTTGTCTGTTCCTGTCATGGCATCTGCTGCGGCACGAATATCGGTGTGCAAACCCACCGCCGCTGCTGCATGAATGCCAGCACCCAGTGCCGTGCTTTCCTGTTCACGGGCCAGCTTCAAGGTGCGGCCCAGCACATTGGCCATGATCTGACACCACAAGGGACTTCGTGAACCACCGCCGAGCAGTATGATCTCCTCGATGTTTTGTCCCGTGGCCCGTTCCACACCTTCCATCAATAGACGTTGTTCCAGTGCAATGGCTTCGAGTATGGCGCGGTAAATGTGGGCTTTGCCATGTATGCCGGAAAACCCGACAAAGGCGCCCCGCGCATTGCCATCCCAATAGGGCGACATGGCACCTGTCCAATAGGGTAGACAAAACAGGTCTTCGGACCCCTCGGGAATATTTGCCGCCATGGCTTCGAGAATTTGTTCTGGCGTTTCACCCGGCGCCAGCTTACCCGGATCAATGCCTGAGAGTTGTTCAACAAACCATTGGATGTTGGCTGTGCCGCCGCCAATAAAAGATTCGAGCACATAAGAGCCAGGCACCGGACCACTCATGCTGCGATAGGCCATGTTGTGACTGTAGGTGTCGGTGTACACGCCAGACACCGTGCCTGTTCCGATATTGAGGAAGGCTTTGCCTGGCCGGGTGACATTACAGCCAAGACTGGCAGACTGGCCGTCACCTGCACCGATGACAACGGGCAATCCAGCGGGCAAACCAATGGCGTTGGCAACGGAAGTTGCGAGTTGTCCAGCCACGCTGCCGGGGGGCAAGAGACGGCTGACCTGTTGGCGTGTCAGATCGACGGCACTGAGCAAGCTGTCGTCGTAGTCAAAGCTGCGGAGGTCAACCAGTCCCAGCGGATCAGCGCAAGCCCATGACGTCGCCCATTCGCCTGTGAGCCTATGCACCAGGTAGCCTGCGACCTCTACCACATGGGCGGTGTGCGCAATGGTTTCTGGCTCATGTTTTTTCAACCAGAGCAACTTGTACCAGGCCGGGTTGGGACTTGGCGGCTTGCCAGTGATGCGGTGGACCTCGGCATTGCCGTGGGATTCGACTTCGGCTGCGGCCCGCATATCCATCCAGGTGATGGCGGGGCGCAAGGGTTTTCCGGCACGGTCAAGACACACAAATGTTTCACGCTGATGGGTGATGGCAATGGCGGCGATGCGATCACTGCCTGCTTGTTTCACTGCATCGGCCAAGGCTCCTTGTGTTGCCCGCCACCAGTCTTCGGCGTTTTGTTCAACCCAGCCTGAACGCATATGATTAAGACCATAAGTGCGGCGGCCCGTTGCAATGGCCTTGCCGCTGGCGTCCCAGACCACGGCCTTCGAAGCTGTTGTCGAGCAATCCACACCGATGACGAGATCGCGACTCATGCCAGCAATCCATCCACCAAGTCATCAGTCCACAAACCCATCAGATCAAGCAGATCAACAAGGTTGAAACGGTTACGCATGACGAAGCAATTGGAAATTGCCCAGCGTGCAAATTCTGGAGAGATTGATGGATTGAGTTCAGCGAATGTTGAAGGTGCACCCGAGGCTTGAAGTGCTGGAAGCAGTTTCTCCGGCGGCTGCACCATCTTGTCGAATTCTGCGCAATGTTGCTTCCAGTTTTCAACAACAGATACGAAGCGTTCCCAGTTTTGCGCGATCAGTGCCTGCTTTTTCAAACAGTCTCGAAAGCACTCCTCCGCAATCGACGCTTCCATATGCCCGAACGCATTGCGTACACGATGTTCCAGTTTCGCAGCATCAGGCTTCTGCAAAAGCGACGGCTGAATCACATCACTCTCAATCACCCGACGCCACAATTTTGTAGCAACCAGCGTTGCCACACCCACTTGCGCACCATGCAGGCCAATGGGTTGGTGGTGTGCCGCATGATGCAGATCGAGCATGTGACTGACAACATGTTCAACACCCGAAAGACATGCCGTGGTGTTGGATACGCCAGAGACAATGCCGCGCAAGGCCAGAAGCTTCGTCAATTCGCGTATGGCCGTTGCATCACCTGTTGCAACGCCAGCCGCCCATGTCGGTGGTTCGGCAGCAGCGGCTTTCAGCAATTCCATAGATGCGGGATGGAAGGTGTTGTCGAGTCCCACAAGATTAGCGAGGTACCAATCAGCAGGAGCCGTGAACAGAGATATCGCTTCCCCGAAACCCGATGTGTTCAACTCGCGTGGAGCAGCGCCAATCGTCGTAGTGTCTGCAAGCACAATGGTCGGCCAGCGTGACGGCACAGTGCGCTTCACGCCATTGCGCAGAATTACTGATACATTATCAGTGAAGCCATCAACCGAGGCCGCCGTCTGCACCACGATTTGCGGGATTCCGCCATTGCGCGTCGCCGCCATTTTGCCCACATCGGTCATGGTGCCGGAACCAATTGTAACGATAAGGTCAGCACCTTTCGCCGCATCTGCGGCTGCATCCAAAGTGTCATCATCGGCATGCAACGTCGCATGGCCACCATCCAGCACCACGGTCTTGAAGCTATGAGGTGTGAGTTGCGACTGCACCAGTGCACTGAGCCTTTGATCACCGCGCATGATCAGCGATGTATCTGTGAGTACGACGATAGACGCAGCACCATTTTTCAAGACCAGAGCTTGCGTCACAGCCTTACCCAACTTCAAATGCGCATCTTCAGAAATCTCAACCCGAAGCATCTCAAGCGGCAACAACCGCGCATCCAAGTCTTTCGCCTTCAGATAACGGCGAAGGCCATCAAGGTCAGTCGGATCAGACAGTGCATGATGAAAAGCCATGGCGCCTCAGGGGTGAATTTAATGTTTATGCACTATTTGAATTTTTATGCAAGAATTGATTTCTCCGTCAGCGCAATCCCTGCCAAACCGGGCGCATGGCTTTGCGGGCCGCCACATACTGTGGGAACACCTTGTCATAGCACGCCACAAACCCGGCATCCGGTTTGGTTGAGGTACCCAGGTGCGGGTCAACCCATGCCTTGGCACAGGCCGCCATGTCGGGGTAAAGCTTTTGCTGCACCGCGGCGATCATGGCCGTTCCTGCTGCCCCTGCCTCTTCGCGCGACACGCTGCGCACGTCTGCATTCAGCACACTTGCCAATATTAAACGTAGCGCTTTGGAGCGAGCGGCACCGCCCGTAAGTCTGATCTCCTTGGGGATCGGTCCCATCACGGCGTAACAATCACGTGCCGCAAAGGCCAGGCCTTCAAATACACTGCGCATCAAGTCGTAATAATCGGCTGTGGTATCAAGACCATTGAGCATGGCCCGCGCGGCCGTGTCCATGAACGGTCCGCGTTCGCCCGCCCGGGAAATATAGGGATGATACAGAAGTTTCGCTGGCTCGCGGGCCAACACTTTGTCGTCGAGACCTTTGAGAAGGTCATCTCGACTTTTATTCAGGCCACTGTCTGCCAGAATGCCGATCGCCACATCCAGCAACCAGTCGATGTTCAGTGTGGCGGCCATGTTGGACTGCATCTGCGCCACCATTCCCGGTGCCGGGAAAATTGTGGTGAAACCTGAACGCTCCGAATTGAGCTGAACCGCGGCAGCATTGGCACGCAGGCACTGATGCATGCCCGTCGAGCCGATGATAGTGCAGCCTGATTTTCCCGTGGGATCAAACAGTCCGCCACCCAGCCCCGATGCAACAATATCGATATAGCCAAGACACACGGGCGTTCCAGCCTTGAGGCCCGTCGCCCTCGCCGCCAAGGCGGAAAGTGTGCCGTTCTCTCGGGTACCGTCGACGACAGGTGTCAGCAGCCGTTTGGCATTGCCCGCTCCAAGATGGTCCAAAATCTCCGGCTGATACTGCTGCGTCTTGTAATTGCCAAAGGTGAAATTGGCTTCCGATGGATCGGTCACACGGTCGCCCGTGAATTTGAAGTAGAGCCAGTCCTTGCAGTGGAAGGCATGGGTGGCCCTGGCCAATACTTCGGGTCGGTGCCGCTGCATCCACGCCAGCTTGCCGCTCATTTGCACAACGGTCAGGCCCGTGCCGGTGCGTTCGTAATGGGCAGCATAGTTTTCCGAGGCGACATAGTCTTCGACGATGGATGCTGCGCGATTGTCCAGCCAGATTGTGGCGGGACCAACAGGCTCGCCCGCCTTGTCGATCAGCCACATGCCATCGCCTTGGCCTGTCACCGAAATGGCAATCACGCGGGATAGGAAATCAGGGATCATCTCTCCAAGTTGCAGAAGCGTGGCCGCCGCATCAGCCCACGTGCGGTTCATGTCCTGCTCGACACCGCCATCTTGAAACATCGTGTAGTCATTGGGAATGGCCGCAACGGCCAATTGCCTGCCATCACACGTGAAGGCCACCGATTTCAACACCGATGTTCCCGCATCAATGCCGAC
>JANMQE010000722.1:0-3798 GCA_031370195.1 Phyllobacteriaceae bacterium | reverse complement strand
CGGGCAGGCCAGCGAACATCGCATCGTGGAAATGGCCGCGACTCGTTCCGGCATACCAATTTCCTGGACATCGGAATTTTGGACCGATGAGCAGCAACTCGAATTGCACTTCGAGCATCTCAGGAAATGGACGAAAGGCATGAAGGTCATCTGGACGCTGACCCCGACGCGCGATGGCACGCGGGTCGAGATCGTGCATGACTTGAAATTCCGCGTCCGATCGCTCGCGTGGCTCGCGGAGCCGATCATCGGCGAATTCTTCGTCGGGCACGTCGCGGGTCGGACACTCGCGCGTTTCAAGGAGCACCTTGAAAGCGGTTTAAGCGAAACACCGGACGGGACTGATTCATGATACCTGACAATCGTCATCCGACGCCTGCGGCACGCAGGCGCGTGGTCATCACGGGCCTCGGTCCGATCACGTGCGCGGGAATCGGGCTTGCGGCTTTCTGGCAAAGCGTTCGCGAGGGGCGCAGCGGGATTTCGCGCATTACCAGCTTCGACACGGGCGAACTGAAAGCGCATTGCGGTGGTGAGATTCGCGAATGGGATCCGACGGTGTTTTTTCCACCGCACCGGCTGAAGCGGCTCGATCGCTACGCGCAATTCAGTGTCGCCAGCACATTGCTCGCCTTGGAAGACGCGGGACTGCCGTGGTCGAAGGAGCGCCCGAACGCGCGAGTCGGCGTGAGCTTCGGCACCGCGCTTGGCGGCATCGCGGGTGCGGAATCGGAGCACCAGCGTTTTCTGAAAAAGGGACAACGCGGCGTGAACCAGACGCTCGCCCTGCAAGTCTTCGGCGGCAGCGCGCACTCGAACATCGCGATCGAATACGGATTCCGCGGCCCCGGCACGACCAACTCAAATTCGTGCGCCAGCGGTGTGATCGCCGTCGGGGAAGCGATGCGTTACATCCGCGATGGCATGGCCGACGCGATGATTGCGGGCGGCGCGGAGGCTCCGCTCAGCCCGCTCACATTCGGCGCGTTCGATTTCATCCGCACAATGAGCCGATGGGAAGGTGATCCACCCTTTGCGTGCAAGCCGTTCGATCTCGGTCGTGACGGCTTCGTGATGGGCGAAGGCGCGGCCTCGCTCGTCATCGAGGCACACGACCACGCCATCCAGCGTGGTGCGCACATTTATGCGGAGGTGCTCGGCTACAGCCTGAACAACGAGGCGTATCACATGACCACGCCCCTTCCCAGCGGCGAAGCTGTGATCGACTGCATGAACGCGGCGCTCGCCGATGCAAGCATCGCTCCCACGGACATCGACTATATCAACGCACACGCCAGCGGAACGCAGCTCAACGACGCGAACGAATGCGCCGCGATCCGCGCAGTCTTCGGCGCACACGCGGCGCGGCTCGCAGTCAGCGGCACGAAGCCATTCACTGCACACCCGCTCGGTGCGACCGGCGCGATGGAGACGGCACTCTGCGCGCTCGCGCTCGATCGCGGTTTCGTCCCGCCGACATTGCACCACCGCACGCCGGATCCCGCATGCGACCTCGACATCGTGCCAAACGCGGGCCGCGAACAGCCGTTGCGCCACGCAATGAACAACGCCTTCGGCTTCGGCGGAATCAACGCCGTGCTCGTCCTCGGACGAATGTAGAGCGCCATGGGCTTTCCAGCCCTTGATCGTCAAGCGTGGTAAGCCTGCGCTACTGACGAGTCAACATCACTTCACAAGAGTTGGCTCAAGTGAATGGCCCCAAGTCACGACTCTCGGTGTCCCGCGTTGTTGGTCCTCCGCCTCGCCGATCAGCCTGAGAGAGGGTGCTCATCAGGGCCGCGCCGCAGAGGCTCCGAAATCTATGAACCTGTCCGAGCCGTCGGTGGCCGCAGGCTGTCGATACGCGGGAGATCCCAGTTTACTTGTTCGGATCTTCCTCGGGCGTCTTGGTCCAGATGATGTCGCCGGGCTGGCGATCTTTGAACGGGAAGTCACCTGTTTCCGTGAGGATGTCTTTTCCTTCGACCAGTTCGACGTGTCCATCGACGAAGCTGATGGCACCGAAACCGTTATAACGAGCGACGAACGATTTTGCGCTGCCTTTTGGACTGCCGTCATATTTCGGCTGTTGTTTCATCGCCTTTTCCTCGCCTTTGATTCCCTGCTCCAGAAACAGCACGGTGCGGGCGGGATTCGTGATTTGGGCAAGCCGCGCGGATTTTTCATCCGACGCGCCTTCCTTGGATTTATCCTTGCGCTGCAGCTTGGTATTGATGGCAATCGCGAAGAGCGGTGCGACCAGCTTCTTTTCCGACTCGGGATACTTGGCACCGGGAAGAAATAGGAGGTTTTCTTTCGAGTAGTAGGCCTGCGGATTCGACGCGTATTGCGCGACGCTCTTGTGCGCGAGGAGGACGGGGAGGGCATTATACCACGCTTTGGCGTTGTCTGGCAAAGCTGCGGACGCCCAGTTGTCGGTTCCTTTGGAGTCTTCCGCTGGAAGCAATCCGTCGTTTTGTGAAGTGTATGCACCGGATGCAGAGCCGAGTTGCCTCATGTTGTTCATGGCCACCGCCTTGTTTGCCCGGTTTTGCACCGTGGCAAAAACGGGGAAGGCGATCGCGGCAAGGACCAGAATGATGGCGATGACGACGAGGATTTCCATGAGCGTGAAGCCCGTGGAACGGAGAGATGAGCGAGTTGTCAGTTTCATTGGATTTGGGGATCTGGCGTTAGTCGGTCGCGAGGACACGATTTGGTGCGGTGGAGGTGAGCATGACACGGTTGTTACCGTTGAGTTGCTGGATCGCAGCGACGAACTCGCCGGGTTTCTTGGTGTCTTTCAAATGCACATTGTAGCGCAACTCCGTCATCATTCCAGCTTGGATTGATTCGACCGAGAGCAGGTCGAAATCGTGCAAAAACTTCGCGAACGTCTCCCGAAAAACCATATCGTGATCGATATCGTTCGTGACACGGACACGGAGCCGATGCGAGGCGCGTGCAGGCGCAAAAATGTCCGCTTGCGAGAAAACATAAATGATCGCGCAGATGATAATCGTGGTGGCGGTCGCCAGCAGGTAGGCGCGCGCGCCGACGCCGAGGCCCGCGGACATCGCGAGGAATATAAACCCGATGTCGCGCGACTGCGTGACGCTCGTGCGGAATCGGATGATCGAGAACGCGGCGAAAATCCCGAACGCCGTCGCCTGTGCCATCGCCGGATTCGGATCGAAACGTACCACCATGACGATGACCGAGACCACCGTTCCGAGGATGAGCAGCGAATGCACATAGTCCTGCGAAAACTCACTGCCTCGATACGTGGCCTTGTAAACCGCTGCGATGAGGAGGTTCAGGAAAAAGCTCAGCGCGAGTGCGAAAATGATCTCCTGAAGCGGTGCGACGGGTTGGTTCAGGCCAAGGGCTTGGGTAATGAATGTGTGCAGTTCGTTCATCAAATAAGGGTGAGCTAAAGTAGAGGTTGTTGGGTTTGTGGGTGAATCAGGATGCGGACGCCATGCGCGCTCTTTCGGGATCAATCGCCACATTCACGCCGGTCTTCGCCAGCGATTCGGGAGTCAGACCGTAGTGATGCTTGACGACCCGTCCGCCAATTTGTCGGTGAATGACTGGATCGCCATCTTCGAGCGCGTTGTTGTATTTGCTGTGGCTTTGCAGAATGCAGTGATGCTGCCCGATCATGCGCGTGAGCCAAAATGGAACTGAGCCGGTGACTTTTACCTCCATGACCGAGTAGCCCTCGGGCAGGAGGTAACGGTCGAAGTTGCGGTCGTCGGGAACCACCATCAAATTGTCGAAGCGATACGCGATGCC
>JANMQE010000718.1:0-3656 GCA_031370195.1 Phyllobacteriaceae bacterium | reverse complement strand
GGAATGTTTCTCTGTCATCACCTCAAAATCATCCTCGGCCATCGGCAAAGAGTTCTGCGAAAACGAAAAGGTCCGCAAGCTCACCTTCACCGGTTCGACTGAAGTCGGGCGCATATTGATGCGGCAGGGTGCGGACCAGATCATGAAGCTGGGCCTGGAGCTTGGCGGCAATGCGCCGTTCATCGTGTTCGACGATGCCGATCTTGATGCTGCTGTCGAAGGCGCGATGATCTCCAAATATCGCAACAATGGCCAGACCTGCGTCTGCGCAAACCGGCTTTACGTTCAGGCAAATGTCTATGATGCTTTCGCCAAAAAGCTCGGCGCTGCCGTTGCCAAGATGAAGGTCGGCGACGGCTTTGGCGATGGCGTGACCACCGGACCGCTGATCGACGAGAATGCCGTCATCAAGGTCAAGGAGCACATTGCCGACGCCGTTTCCAAAGGCGCAATGATCGAGACCGGCGGCAAGCCGCATGAAAACGGCGGCCTGTTCTTCCAGCCGACAATTCTGACAGGCGTGACGTCTGACATGCTGGTGGCGCGTGAAGAAACATTCGGCCCCGTCGCGCCGCTGTTCAAATTCGACACCGAAGAGGAAGTCATCGGATACGCCAACGACACCGAGTTCGGCCTCGCCTCCTACTTCTACGCCAAAGACGCCGCCCGCATCTTCCGCGTTGCCGAGGCGCTGGAATACGGCATGGTCGGCATCAACACCGGCCTCATATCCAACGAAATGGCCCCCTTCGGCGGCATCAAACAGTCCGGTCAGGGCCGCGAGGGATCGAAGTACGGCATCGATGACTATACGGAGCTGAAGTACATGTGTCTGGGTGGGGTGGTCTGAGGCAGTGAGAGACAAGATTTGCAAAAACCAAAGGGAGCCTCTCGGCTCCCTTGGCACTTAGCTCCCGAGTGAACTCAGGAAGCGGACATCCAGAGGGAGCCGCAAGTTTCATTCAAATACGCCAGATCAAGCAGACTTCTTCTTGTCGTCTTCGTCGATCTCTTCAAAATCGGCGTCGACCACGTCGTCCTTGGCCATGTCAGCCTGCGCATCCGCTGCCGCAGATTCGTTCTGCGAGGCTTCATACATCGCCTGGCCAAGCTTCATCGATGCCTCCATCAGCACCTGCGTCTTCGCCTTGATATCCTCGGCGTCGTCACCGGCAGCAGCTTCCTTGAGCGATACAATCGCGTCGGAAATTGCGGTGCGCTCGGTTTCCGAAACCTTGTCGCCGAATTCCTTCAGCGACTTTTCAGACGAATGGACCAGAGCCTCGGCCTGATTGCGGGCCTCGACAGTTTCGCGCCGGGCCTTGTCGGTCTCGGCGTTGGCTTCGGCGTCCTTGACCATCTTTTCGATGTCGGCGTCAGAGAGGCCGCCCGAGGCCTGAATGCGGATCTGCTGCTCCTTGCCGGTGCCCTTGTCCTTGGCCGAAACCTGCACAATGCCGTTGGCGTCAATGTCGAAGGTCACTTCGATCTGCGGCACGCCGCGCGGCGAAGGCGGCAGGCCGACAAGGTCGAACTGGCCAAGCAGCTTGTTGTCGGCCGCCATTTCACGCTCGCCTTGGCTGACGCGGATGGTCACAGCCGACTGGTTGTCATCAGCGGTCGAGAACACCTGAGACTTCTTGGTCGGGATCGTCGTGTTGCGGTCGATAAGCCGCGTAAACACGCCGCCAAGCGTTTCAATGCCGAGCGACAATGGCGTGACGTCGAGAAGGAGCACGTCCTTCACATCGCCCTGCAAAACGCCGCCCTGAATGGCCGCGCCCATGGCGACGACTTCATCCGGGTTCACACCCTTGTGCGGCTCCTTGCCGAAGAACTGCTTCACGATTTCCTGAATCTTGGGCATGCGGGTCATGCCGCCGACCAGAACCACTTCGTCGATCTCGCCAGCCTTGATGCCGGCATCCTTCAGCGCTGCCTTGCACGGTTCGATGGTGCGCTGGACCAGATCATCCACAAGGCTCTCGAACTTGGCGCGCGACAGCTTCATCGTCAGATGCTTGGGACCGGACGCATCCGCCGTGATGAACGGCAGGTTGATTTCGGTCTGTGAAGCCGAGGACAGTTCGATCTTGGCCTTTTCAGCCGCTTCGCGCAGACGCTGCAAAGCCAGCTTGTCCTTGGTCAGGTCGATGCCCTGTTCCTTCTTGAACTCTGCTGCCAGATATTCGACCAGACGAATGTCAAAGTCTTCACCGCCAAGGAACGTATCGCCGTTGGTGGATTTGACTTCAAAGACGCCGTCGCCGATTTCGAGCACGGAGATATCGAACGTGCCGCCTCCAAGGTCATAGACGGCAATCGTGCCGGCAGACTTCTTGTCGAGGCCATAGGCAAGCGCCGCCGCCGTCGGCTCATTGATGATGCGCAGCACCTCAAGGCCGGCAATCTTGCCTGCGTCCTTGGTCGCCTGACGCTGGGCGTCGTTGAAATATGCCGGAAAGGTGATGACGGCTTGCGTCACATCCTCGCCAAGATAGGCCTCGGCCGTTTCCTTCATCTTCTGCAAAACCATGGCTGAAACCTGGCTCGGCGAATGCTTCTTCTTGTTCACTTCAACCCAGGCATCGCCATTCTCGCCCTTGGTGATGGTGTAGGGCACCATCTTCTTGTCCTTCTCGACAAGCGGGTCATTGTAGCGGCGGCCCATCAGGCGCTTGACGGCAAACAGTGTGCCTTCCGGGTTGGTCACAGCCTGACGCTTGGCCGGCTGGCCGACAAGGCGCTCGCCATCGTCGGAAAATGACACCATCGACGGCGTGGTGCGCGCGCCTTCGGCATTTTCTATCACTTTCGGATTCTTGCCATCCATGATGGCAACGCAGGAATTGGTGGTTCCAAGGTCAATACCAATGACTTTAGCCATGTTTAGTCTCTCCTTTTAGCAGGCTGCCAGGACCCTTCCGGCATTCCGGCGGCAGCCCCTGATGGTTCACGATAACACTGACCCGCCATACACCAATCTTGGGATTGAGTGGGCGGAATCTCGTTTCGCGGCTGATATAAGGAGGTCGCGCCAACCCTGCAAGACACGCCAGCGGGAATCTGCCGTTGCACGCCATTGATTTGCAGTCTTGTGTGCGTCAAATTGGCCTGTCTGCGCAGTTTGAACCCTCAAAGGCCAACCCGATTGACCCACAGCTTTGCCATCGCGCTCTTGGCGTTCTGCCTCCTCTCATCCGTTGCATCTGCCTATTCAAGCGCGGAGAAAGATGCGTTCCTGAAAGCGGACGCCAACAGCGACCGCAGAATTTCGCGCGCCGAGTTCAAAACGCTGATTGACGCGCTGGCGTCTTCCGGCGCGCCCAAGGCGCAATCTGTCAAACGCTGGGGCATCTATGGCATGGCGTTCAACAAAATCGACACCAACACCGACGGGATCATCACACCAGCGGAGCTCGAAGCGCAGCGGTGAGGCTTGGGCACTTCCCTTCGCCCCGCCGTTTGCGGGGAGAAGGTGGCCCGATAGGGCCGGAAGAGGGGCAGCGCCGGGGGACGGAAGGTAACCGCGAACCAGCAAGACAATGCTCTCACATCGCTTCCCACACCCCGCTCTTGCCCGCCTTGAACACCGCATCAATCAGCTTCTGGTTTGACACTGACTCTTCCAGCGTGAACAGCTTCTGTTTCCCGCC
>JANMQE010000257.1:0-7989 GCA_031370195.1 Phyllobacteriaceae bacterium | reverse complement strand
CTTTTGTTACTGGTCCACTGGGTACGGCAGCCGCAATTATCGGCCTCATTTGTGTCGGTCTTGCGTTTTTGTCTGGTCGCATGGATTGGACGTACGCCATGGCAGTCATTATCGGCATCGCGATTATCTACGGCGCGGCTGCCTTCATTGGTACTGGCTTCGGCGCTTAAAGAATTCAGGCGCTTGCTCCTCCCAGAAGGCGCCTGAAACTTCGCTCGCAGCCATGCATCACAATCACTGATCATGGCTGCGAGTAGAAACAACACTTCAACATCCGGAATGAGATAATGCAACGCACAACACTTTTTATTGGTTTAACCCGTTCCGTAACCTTTGCAGGTCTGCCGATTACCTATCTAGTGGTGCTTATGGGTATAGTTATGATAGGGTTTATTCTTACCAAATCGTTTATTTATCTAGTCTTGTCCGCGGCCGTTGGCTATCCAATTTTGCGCGGGCTGTCCGCGTATGATCCAAAGATTCTTGACGTGTTTTTTGTCGTGCAAAGATGCACCCCCGTGAACCTCACCCTGTTTTCCAAAGCCGGGGAGACCTATCATGCTTGAAGCTGTCACAAACTTTTCCCGGCGTTCCGTTCGCGATCAAACCGCACCAAAGAGCCCGTCGCTGGTTGCCGCTTTGCCCTATCTCACCATTGTCGATGATGTGACGCTGATGCTTCGGGATGGTGACCTGATGTCGTCGTTTACGGTCGACGGGATTAACGCCGATACGACCGACGCGCAGAACACGATTGAGCTGTCCAATGCTTTTGCACGATTTATTGCGCAGCAGCGCAATGACATCGGCATCTATGTCCACAGGATCTCACTGGAAACAAATCCTACCGTCACGCAGGTAACAACAGATCCCTTTAACCAGGAAATTGATCGTCGTTGGCAATACTATCTGGACGGCGTCGGTCTCAGAGAGCGCACCACAATGGTAACGCTCGTAATACGCCCATCCAAGAAAATCTCGAAGTTAATGGGCTTGTTTGACAATTCCGGAGGCCACACCCGCGCCGATCGGGACGCGCGTGCGCTGCGTCTTGATCAAATGGTCAGAACTTGCATGGTCGCTGTCAGCGATGCAAAACCCAAGCGGCTGCGCATCGCGAGCGGTGAATGGCTCGGTCTGCTGCGCACCATAGTCGATGGTTCCAGCGGCAAGCTTGTTCCAGGCACCAAGTTCATACCGGTTTCAGACTTGCTGTCGTCGTCAACGGTGACATTTCGCGGCACCCGTTTCGTTTGCCAGGGAGCGGACGAAACCAAAAAGCGATACGGCACGATCATATCCATCAAGGATTACCCGACAGAAACCTATCCCGGTATTCTTGATCGCTTGAGCCTGCCGTTTGACTCGGTAGTCACCCAAAGCTTCTCTGCGGTCGATAATCTTGCGGCACAAAGCAAGATCTCCCGGATTCGCAAGCAGATGAAAGCTGCCGAAGACGCGGCCTTGTCGCTGATGGAGCAGTTGGAGGAGGCCGAAGATGATGTGGCGTCGGGCCGGGTCGTGTTCGGCGACCATCATTGCTCAATAGCGCTCTTCTGCGACAGCGAAGAAGAATTGTCCGATGCGGTCACCTTTGTGACGCGGGCCATGCAAGAGGCCGGTTCGTCCATTGTGCGGGAGGGCTTTGCCGCGCGCACAGTCTATTTTGCCCAGCACCCCGGTAATTTTACATACCGGACCCGGCCATCGATGATTTCATCGCAGAATTTTTCCCAGTTCTGCGCCATGCACGGGCAGTCAAAGGGCAATACGGATGACAAATGCCCTTGGGGCGAAGCGGTCACAGTGTTTCCCACGGGCCGCGGCGAATCCTTCCGGTTCAGCTTCCATCTTCCCGGCAAACACGGTCAGCGCACAGTCGGTCATACGCTCATCCTTGGTCAGACCGGTTCCGGCAAGACACTCGGCACAGCGTTTTTGCTGAGCCAGGCGCAACGGCTCAACCCTCGCATCATCATTTTTGACAAGGACAATGGACTTGAAATGGCCGTGCGGGCGATGGGGGGCAAATATTTTCCGGTCCGCATGAGCGTCAAAACCGGCTTCAACCCGATGCGCGCGGAGTCCGATGCGCGCGGCGCCGCGTGGTTGACCGACTGGCTGGACGCGTTGGCGAATTTGGATGGCAAGCCGCTTACACCCATTCAGCTCCAGGCGCTCAGCGATGCGGTGCAGGCCAACATGAACGCTGACAGCCGTTTGCAGAATTTTGAACAATTCCGCAGCCAGCTGCGCGCCACAGATGATGACGGTGATCTGTACAACAGGTTCGGGCGCTGGGATGAGTCAGGACAGTTTGGCTGGCTCTTCGGAGGAAAGGGCTTGGACGCCCTCGCTTTTGATGCCCGCATCAGTGCCTTTGATGTGACGGAGATTTTTGACAACAACATTATCCGCACAGCTTGGCTTTCCTATGTGTTCAGGCGGATCGAGCGTCTGGTCGAGGATGAATACCCCACACTTCTCGTGCTGGACGAAGCCTGGCGGCTCCTCGATGATCCCTACTTCCAGCTCCGCCTGAAAGACTGGATGCTCACCATGCGCAAAAAGAATGTCGCCGTTCTGCTTTTGACGCAGCGCGTGTCTCACATCACCAATTGCGCGGCCGGCGATGCGATCCTCGAAAGCGCCGTGACGCGGCTGATCTATCCAAGCGCCTACAACACCGAGGCAGAACTTGCGCCGTTGAACCTGACGCCGACCGAAAGCGCATTTCTGCAAATGAGCAATGTGGACAATCACCTTGTGCTGTTCAAATCGGGCCAGGACAGCGTGGTGCTGGATTTTGCTTTGCGCTCGCTTGGAAAAGGACTGGACATTCTGGGTGGCGGGCGCGGTGAAAAAGCGCCCGAGGGTTGGCGGGATGACCCGCGTTTTCCAATGGAGTATTTGAAATGAGGTTTCTCAAGATCTTTGTCGCTGTCCTTTTTACAGGACTCGCTTCCTGCCAGACCATTCCCGTTGAGCGCAAAAGCAATTGCGCCTGCGCTTGGAAAAAATTGAATGGATGGGAAAAGCTGCCAAGAGTAGAAAAGGAATCATTAGCATGAGATCATTTGTGAAAAACGCGCTTCTATCGAGTATATTTGCTTTCAATTTGTCAATTATTGCAAGCGAGAGCTTTGCACAGATCCCTGACGACATACCAGGTGCCCAAACTGTCTATGATGCAAATGTCATACGGCAATTGATTATCCTGGGAGCGGATGCAAACGCTAATTTTGGCGATGTAAGAAATAAGCTTGGCGCAGTCCAAGCACATGCACTTAATATAAGAAACAATACAATAAATATGTTAAACCGGCTGATAAGTATCAACACCGGTATTGCAGCAATTAATACCAATATTGCCGCCATAGCAACAAGTAATATTAATACATCAACTGACATTGCCGCAATAAGGGTAAATACAAACAACACTGCAATTAATACAAGCAACTTAGCCGCAGGTATTGGGACAATTGCGACAAACACAGGCAATACATCAAATAACACAAGTACAATTGCAACAGACACTGGTGCAATTGCGGTAAATACGAATCAGACGGCCCTCAATACCAACGATATCAAAGCGTCGCTGCTTAATATAGACCCCAATACCCTGAACATATCGAACCAGATAAACAATCTGGCAATCTGGCTGAAAGAGTTGCGCGACTTTTTCCTTGGCATACCCACAGGAGTTCCAAGTAATTTTCCTTGGTTTGACGATCCGGTCGAACAACGTTACAGAGAACGCGACTCCCCTTTCGAAGTACTATTTACCAAATTTAAACTTGGTCAGTATCTTGATTCACCGGTATTGGATACTACCGTGCACGCACTGATTACAAGATACTCGATCGATGACGCCTTGGTAATTTCAACTACCGGCTCACCGGCAGACATTCAGGCCGAAACTGCGACTGCCGGTTTGGCGACATCAAGTCTGCTGTCCTCAGGTATCGCCGAAAGAGCATATTATCGCGCCGGTCTCAGCATGGTGCGTATTCAAGCCTATCTTACCGATCTTCAGACAAGTGCGTCCCTCAAGCATAGCATTGATCTGAATACCCGCGTCATGATTGAACTGACGCAAACAAACAATGAAATATTGAGAACAATTTCTGCCTATAGTATTATGCAAGGTGCGGTCGTAATGACTGGCAATACAGATATCGAGACAGAGACAGCGCCATAGAATCTGAAGACACTTTTCTGATTGATAAGGATACTGCAAAGATGGGTATAATTTCCGTAGTTCTCAATGAGACGGACACAGTCCTGACGAATTACAATCAGGCCGTTTTCAATCTGGTGAGCGCTCCCATGCAAAGCGCATTGGTTGCTGCCGGTGTCATTTCATTGGCTTTTGTTGGTTTGAATACGATTTTTAACTTCAGACAAATTGCGTATTCAACCTATTTCATTTGGATAGTTCGCTATGCATGCATTGTAGGGTTCGCAACTGTTTGGGGGAATTTCGATCTTTTGCGCACCGCAATTGTTCAGACACCATTGGACTATGCCTATAAAACGATCGCTTCTATTACGGTTCAGCAAGAGCAAACATATCAGTGTGGCTGGAAAGGCATTTTTGGTTGGGGGTTAACTCCCGTAAATCCCAAGTATTGCAAACGGATGGTTGATACGTTGGTTCCGTTAGCAAGTGATGAAGCAAGCATCAATCAAATCTTCGATACGTTCTCGGAGCGAATATTCAGTGTGGGCGGGAGTCTTGTCGATAAGGTCAAAGCGCGGCCGGGCTCGTGGAAGTATCTTGTATCCGGAATGTTGGTCTATATCATTGGGGTGATGTTTGCTATGACGACGGTGTTCATCTTGTTGATGGCTAAACTTGGCTTGGCGGTCATGTTTGCGTTAGGACCATTAGCGATCGGCATGCTGACATTTCCGCAAACGAGGGGATATTTTGAGTCTTGGCTACGAATGTCAGTCGGGTTCGCAGTTGTACCGTTGATTGTCGCGTCACTTATGACAGTCGTTGTAAGTGTTGCCGGCAAAATGGTGCAAGGGCCAGATTCATTCTTTGCCGGAAACCTGACCTTTGTTGTGGTTGCGACGGCCGCTTTGGCGCTCATGTTCCAGGTTCCGCATATTGCAAGTTCGCTTTCAAACACAAGTTTGCCACAGATGGGTGCGGGCCAAATGGCGAATGCTGCCATGCGCATGAAGCAAATGATTGCGGCACCAATGGCGGCGAAGACGTCCATCCACAATCGGGTTAGCGCTGCAAACAATGCTGCCCAGACTGCGTCGGCCAAGGGGCAGGGTACGATGAGGTCTGCCTATGCAGGCGTCAAGGCGATGACGCAAAGTTCGCAGTATCGCGACAGCAAGGCCGACCGCAAGGCCAGACAGAGTTCGGCACTGGAGCTTGCAAGAGGCAAAGGCAACGGCACTATTGGTGCCAGAGCCGCTGCGAGGTCTGGCAGCAATCCGGCACCTTCACAAAACAACGCAGCCGCTCCACCTGCAAGTCAGGCGTTTCAGCAGCAACAGAGAAATCTCAATAGCAATACGGCCAACAATAAACCAGCATAAAATTTTTGGTGAAATTCATGTCAATTGATAACACACAACATACCTTTGAAGACGAGCTATTTTTCTCATTGTTGAAACAACGTAACAATTGGGCGAAATTGGCTATTTGCGCGATGGGTGTAGCAACATTGTCGATTTTGTGCCTGATTATTATATTGCCGTTGAATGAGACCAAGCCCTATGTGGTGTTGGTGGACAAGACCACCGGCGAAGCCGAGAAAATAGTTCAGGTCCGGCCCGCAACCTTGGAACAGCAGGATTCTGTTTTGCAGGCGGAACTGGTGTCCTATGTCAGTGATCGCGAGACGTATGACAAAGTCGATAGTGAACCACGCATCACCGATGTCATGACCCGCTCGAAAGATCAGGCGGCACGGTCTTTGGCGGATGAGTGGAATTCTGCGTCACCGCAATATCCACCCAAGTTGTATGGGGCCAATGCAAGAGTGATCGTATCCGTGAAGTCCATCTCCGTGACGCCGGGGACCAGTAAAAAATCAGAGACCAGTGTGGCTCAGGTTCGTATTGTCAAAAAGCGTGAAGAACAAAGAGCAACACCTGTTGAGCGCAGTTACATTGTGACAGTCGGCTATGATTTTCAGCCTGAAAAAGAGGCGACACTGCAGGAAGTTTGGAAAAACCCGCTCGGATTCAAGGTTCTCACCTATCGCGTAGATGCAGAGACGCTGCAGTAATTTAGGTATATTGCAAGCAAGACGGGATACTATTATGTTGAAGTTTTTTGTTTATTTATTTGCAATTTTTGGTCTTACACTTGTTTCTGCCGTTGCGGAACAAAACCCGGTTGGTTTTGCGTCCGACGTACGCATCAAGAAATATGTCTACGACGAGAACAATGTCTACAATCTGAATCTCTATCTCAAATCGGTAACCTCAATACAGTTGGCACCCGACGAGAGTGTGCAGTCCATCCTGATTGGCGACAGTGCTTCATGGGAAGTGGTCAAACTGAAAAGCGGCAATGTGGTCAGTATCAAGCCGATCATTGACGGCGCGTTGACGAACATGACTGTCTACACCGATCAACGTGTCTACACATTCCAGCTGCACTCGGTAGGGTCAATACGGCTTGGAGCCAAGAACGGTGCGGGGTTGAGCTTTCGCACCTCATTCACCTATCCGTCGAAAGACCTTGATAAATATAAAGTGGTCAGTGGCCCTATAAATTCTGACTATCTGGTTTCCGGCAAAAGCAACTTCAAGCCAATTGCCGTTTATGACGACGAAAATCAAACAACGTTTGAACTGATGCCCGGCGCGCAGCGCCCCGCTGTCTTCAAAGTGGGTTCTGACGGCAAGGAACGGCTCATCAATTCGCGTACTGACGGCCGCCGCCTTATTGCCGATGGTGTCAGTGATTTTTGGGTGATGCGCATCGGCAACGACGCGGTCTGCGTCGGCAAGGCGGGCGCAGTGCGGCCGTCCAGAAAAGCTCGGAAGGGATGACGGTCATGAACAACGAATATAATGACACTAAACCGGAAGTCATTGAAGAACATCCGGATGTCGAAAATCAAACCCGCGAGACACTTGCTGGCGACACACGTGCTGCTGTCCAGGAAGATGAGCGCGTGGAGCAGGCAAATCGTGAGGTCCTGTTGGAACACCGCCGTGCCCGCCAGACCGGCAAGTCTCGTGGCATCAGCAAAAAGATGGCGCTTGCGGCTGCTTTGGTGGTCGGTACGGCGATCGTTGCGCTGCTTGCCGTACCTGGTTTGCTTTCTGGTCTTGCGTTTGATGGCAAATCAGGTCTGGACACGTCCAAAGTTGACCTGACGGTGGAAACCAAGCGTGACACCCTTCCGTATAAAATGGACTTGACTGGCCCCAAAAGTCCACCCGCGCCGGTCGACGACAAAACGAAAGGCATTCTGGCGCAGTTGACCGATTTGCAGAGCAAGTTGAACGGGATGGAGACGTCCAAGGATGGCAGTCTGACAAAAGCAAATGTCGATGCATTGATTTCAAAGATGAACAAGGATTTTGATCTGAAATTGACTGGTGAGCGGGCGGTCTTGAAGCAAGAGACGGATCGCTTGCGGGACGAAAGCAAGCGCCAGCAGGACGAACTGGTACGTCAACAGAAAGAAAGTGAACGTCAGCGACAAGAGTCGGCACTGGCTGCAGAAGCTGAGCGCCAACTACAAGAGCAAGAAAGGGCGCAGGCGGAACTCCAGCGCAAGGAAGACGAAACCAAGGCAAAACAGCGCGATTCCAGTCTTCTGGTATTGGATGGGTCGCAAGAAGGCGTTGCGCTCGCAGGTGTTGACGGAACTGGAGTTAACGGTGGTCTGGGCAACGGTGCGGGCCCTGGTTCAGCTGCTGGCTCGTCCTCGGGCAGTCAAAACGAGCAATTTCTCGCCGCAAATGGTGCCGCAAGCTATGAGACGGCATGGGCCAAGT
>JANMQE010000698.1:0-2326 GCA_031370195.1 Phyllobacteriaceae bacterium | reverse complement strand
ATGGTCTTAATAAAACCTTCGTCGGCCAGGCATTGGAGCGTGTGGCGAAGCGACTTAACGGTATGTTCCGAAAGCGTTCCCGTAACGTGCTTGTCCCAGGCCGCCAGCCCGGAACTGCGCCAGACGGACTGAATACTTGCCCCCCAATATTTGACGCCGTCGCGAATCTCTGGCGGACCAATTTTGTCGGTGACGCTTTCGACGAATTCATCGAGGACTTCAGTGCTAGGCTTGCCGAGCAGAGCCGTCAAAGCCGGTCGTTCAGCCATGTAGACGCCAGTGCTGTGGCAAGCGACGCAGCTTCGTTCTCGCACCCAATAATTGGCTCCGTCGTCGAGGTATTTCTTTGCGGCCAAGATGCTCTCAGGGCCAAACGACTTTATTTTTGGTTCGTCGGCGGTTGCTGCAGGCACTTCGATGCCGTCGGATTTGTATTGGAATTTGGCGATCGGCTTCTTCTGTGTGGCTATTGGATCATCCGCGGCAACCCAAGGCTGGAGCGTCAGAAGCGATACAAAAGACAAAGCAGAGATTTTGAGGAGTGATTTCATGGTTTTGAATAAGTCCGATCAAATTGGTCAGTCTATCCTCAGACTGACCAATATTGTTTCATTTAATGTCGCGTCCAAGTACTTCTAAGTGTAGCCGAAACTGCTTGCGTCATGGGCTTCTTCCTGCCAATGCCATCCTCAATGTCAACAACCCGACATAATTCTGCCCAACCAAACTTTGCCCGACCGATTCGATGCAAAGATTCTTGAGTAGGCAGCGATTCGTATGTAAGAAAGAGCACGGACCGTCCGTCGCGGAGCGAACGGACCTACGATTTTACCAATCTATAATCCGCAAGCCTCAATCCAATTGCGACCCCCAACACTGGAAGCATGGTAAAAAAATTGATCCAGACGAAGTGATAAAAATCTGGCCCTTGTAACCGAAGCGTGGTGAAAAGCGACAGCTCACTTACTGTTGCCAACACGAACAGCCCAAGGACCAAAATAGTTGGAAATACACAGCGTCGTAACGATAGCACGGAGAACAACACCGGGACACAAACGATGCAGGCTGAAAAAGCTAAAAACACAAAAATGGGTAGATCGCGGTTAGCCGAAGTGCCTCGAGCGAATGGCACTAGAAGTCTGCCAGCTGTCAGAAGCAATGCCACCGCTGTCGTAACGATCATCAAGTGCCGAATGCCGTATTGGCTGACCCCTCCGGCATCCATCGCGGCGCTGGTTGCGACGTTTGACTTCAACAGCCTAACTCCAAATCCCAGCCAAAGGATCCAAACAAGCAGCTGGACCATGGCTGCAATCAAAAACTGACTTAGGACTATCAGAACAAGGATTTCTCCGTCACCAGAAAAAAGAAATACGATTGGGAAAACAATCAAAAGGAACCCTGCCATGGGCAGGCGCAGCTTCTTAGTGCCAGGGCCTAAAACAGTCCAGGATGACGCGAGTATGGCATACGCAAACGTCGAGCCAAGCAATAGGCCAACCAAAACATGGCTGTCGGATCCACGTAGGGAAAACGAAGCCATAATCGTGCTTGCTAAGGCAGTGTAACCAGCCAAAAAACACAGTAGCCTCTGCTCACCGCGCATGTCATTTCACCTACTGGATGTCCGCCTCGGAAAGGCTGTGAATTTATAGTAGCAGGCACATTCCATGTGCCGTTCGCAAGTAAAAAACCTTCGGTTTTTGGGGCAACGGCACACGGAGTGTGCCTGCTACTTTGGGACGAATCAAAAAATTCACATCCTCGGAGATACGGACCTACTTGCCTACCTGTTGTTGTTTGACTCAATCGCCCAACGAATGAATCGTATTATGGATAACACCCTCGGCCGCCAAACCGGTCGCAGTTCGGAAAGCGAACTTGATCTCCATGCACCAAGTCGGTGCCAACGCATCCACATCCATACGAACAGATTTGCCATCCGCCGAAAGATCTATCGATCGCACGGCCAACGTCTTCTCATCGTAATGGTCGGATCCGTATTTCTTGGATCGCTTCAACGCCCAAGTTTTAATTTTGATATTCTTGGGATCCAATGAAGACGCCTCCATCGGTTCCGCAAACGTCAGATGCAAACCTGATTTCTTGGCCTGAAGAGCCACTGGTAACACGATCGGTTGATCGGTTGGTCGAAGCCGATAAAGACCACCTGGACTTGTTGCATTGCCCGCCCAAGCGAACATGCCGCACAAATAGAGCTGTTGATCTTGGGGACGAAAGCGGCCACGCATGACACCCGTCGGAAAATTCGGGATCGGCAACTCGATCATGCCACCTTGCCGAACACCGCCAACCTGTTCGTGCA
>JANMQE010000659.1:0-2236 GCA_031370195.1 Phyllobacteriaceae bacterium | reverse complement strand
TGCGTTTCAGAAACAGACCATCGGACGGGCGATCCTTGGCACCCCGGATTCAGTCGAGAAGATTACGTCGGCGCAATTGCAGAGCTTCATCAACCGGCAATATGCCGGAGAGCGGATGGTGGTCTCGGCCGCCGGGGCGATTGATCATGAGCGGTTTGTTGCCGAGATCGAGAAGCGGCTTGGCACATTCCAACCGACGTCTGAAGCGCTTGTTCCGGAACCGTCGCGATACATCGGCGGTGACTTCCGCGAAGAGCGGGACTTGATGGACGCGCAGGTGCTGATAGGCTTTGAGGGCCGTGCCTATCATGTGCGTGATTTCTATGCGTCGCAGCTTTTGTCGATGATTCTTGGTGGCGGCATGTCTTCGCGGCTGTTTCAGGAAGTGCGCGAGAAGCGCGGGCTTTGCTATTCGGTTTATTCGTTTCACTGGGGATTTTCCGACACCGGACTGTTCGGGGTCCATGCGGCAACTGGAGAAGAAGACCTGCCCAAACTTATTCCAGTGATCCTGGAGGAACTGAAGCGCGCGTCGCTGGATATCCGTCAAGAGGAAGTTGACCGGGCTCGCGCGCAGTATCGCGCCAGTCTGTTGATGTCCGGCGAGAGTGCGGCCTCTCGTGCCGGTCAGATTGCACGGCAGATCATGCTGTTCGGTCGTCCGATTCCCAATGAGGAATTGATGGAACGGTTGTCGAAAATCACGATTGAACGGCTGATGGACCTTGCGGGGCGGTTGTTCATTGATACGGTTCCGACCGTTGCGGCGATCGGGCCGATATCCAGAATGGCGAGCTATGAGGACATTTGCGCGCAACTGTCTTCTGCCGTCCCACTCAAGCAGGCGGCTGTCGGCTAGGCTTGGCGCGTCATGGATTTACGCACCCTATTTGGCCGCCCGCCGCCAACTGCGACAGGCGACCGCGTCTACATTCGGGCTCCGCACCGCATCGACTTTAAGCAGTGGGCGGCGCTGCGCGACAAGAGCCGGGCCTTTCTGCAACCTTGGGAACCTGTCTGGGCGAGCGACGAACTCACGCGCCCGGCGTTCCGTTCGCGGGTAAGCCGGGCGCAGAATGACGCAAAAGACGGGTCGGCGTTTGTCTTTTTCATTTTCGACAAACAAAATCATGCACTGATCGGCGGTATTACGCTTGGGCATATCCGGTATGGCGTCTCGATGAACGGTCATATCGGCTACTGGATGGGCGAACCGCATGCTGGCAAAGGCCTGATGCAGGACGCCGTACGCACGCTTATCAGTCATGCATTTGACCGGCTTTGCCTGCATCGCCTTGAAGCCGCCTGTATTCCCGGCAATGTGCGTTCAATCCGTGTGCTTGAGAAAACCGGGTTTAGCCAAGAAGGACTGTTGAAATCCTACCTGAAAATAAACGGGGAGTGGCAAGACCATTTGCTTTTTGCCCGCATTTCGGGCTCAAACGACTGAGCACACAAGGGCAGTGAATGCAGACGGGCGCAGCAGCATCTACCTCGGCCGATGGCAGCGGATATTTTCGTTTGCTTTGCGCGATGCTGTTTCTGCTTTTTGCCCTGCCCGCCTTTGCCGCTGAGCCGATCAAGATCAGCAAGGATGATACGGCGCTCGATCTTTCCCGTGCCGTGCAAATATTTTCCAATCAAGGTGACAAATTCACCGTTTCGACAGCGCCCGGCATTGACGGCATTGTCCGGCGCATTGAGGTCGAGGGAAACTCCGAAAAAGCGAGCGGTGACTGGGCGGTGTTTGCGCTGGCAAATACGACTGACCAGCAGATAGACCGGCTGATTGTCGCGCCGCATTTCCGGCTGCCCGGCTCCGGTTTCTTCTGGCCCGACCTTGGGTCGGACCGGATTGTCGCGATCACACCCAGTGAAGGCTTTGCGCTTGATCGTCAGGTAAATCCGGATGTCGATGTGTTTCGGGTCACACTGAATCCCGGCACAGTCGTGACGTTCGTGGCGGAACTTGCCTCGGCGAAGCTGCCGCAAGTTTATCTTTGGGAGCCGGACGCTTACAAGGACACCGTCAATTCCTACACGCTTTATCGCGGCATTGTGCTGGGGATTTCCGGGCTGCTGGCGCTGTTTTTGACCATTCTGTTTGTCGTCAAGGGAACGGCGCTGTTTCCGGCAACGGCTGCGCTGGCCTGGGCGGTTATGGGCTATATCTGTGTTGACTTCGGGTTTCTGAGCAAGCTGATCGAGATCGCGCCGGGCAATGAGCAGACTTGGC
>JANMQE010000646.1:0-7878 GCA_031370195.1 Phyllobacteriaceae bacterium | reverse complement strand
GACAGGGGTGGAAAGCGCGGCAATCGTTGCGGCCGAGGCCACCAGCGATGCGACAAGCTTTTTGGATACCGACATTATTTGCTCCTTTGTTATCCGTCTCAATGAAGACACGACACCGGGCCTATTTGATTATTCTGACAGGCTTGTGACAGCCGTTGTTGGCAAACCGGTATGCCAGCAAACTACCAATTGCCAACCTTGGCAATGGACTGAAAGCGAAATTCTGTCGCAAACGGATGAATCACTGCCTGAAAGCTACCAAAAGGTCGAAGAAGTCATTTAGCCGACGTCCAAAACGATTTTGCCGATATGTGCACCCTCTTCCATGCGCTCGTGCGCCCGCCAGGCTTCCCTGAGCGGGAAAATGCGGTCCATGACCGGCGTCACACTGCGTTCCTCCAACAGTGGCCAAACGTGCTTCTCCAACTCGCGCGCGAGATGGGCTTTGAAATCGAGAGATCTTGCGCGCAACGTCGAGCCGGTATGAGTCAGCCGCTTCATCATCAGCTTGCTGAAGTCAGCCTCGGCGCGCGCTCCGTTGAGAAAAGCGATCTGGACAATGCGACCATCCATCGCGGCGCATTCATAGTTCTTTGCAATGTAGGAACCGCCGACCATATCGAGAATGACATCCGCACCCTTGCCGTCTGTCGCTTCGCGGACTGCGACGAGGAAGTCCCCGGTTTTGTAATTGACCGCCCGGTCGGCACCGATTTTCAGGCAAGCCTCGCACTTTTCATCTGAGCCGGCAGTGGCAATCACGTAAGCCCCGAATTTCGCGGCAAGTTGAATTGCGGTGGTGCCGATGCCCGATGTTCCACCGTGCACCAACAGTGTTTCGCCAGGCTTCAATGCGCCGCGTTCAAAGACATTGTGCCAGACTGTGAAAAACGTTTCCGGGACCGCCGCGGCTTCGGTCATTGTCAGGCTGGCGGGAACAGGTAAAACGCTGCCTTCGTCAACCGCGCAATACTGAGCGTAGCCGCCTCCTGCAACGAGCGCGCAAACCCTGTCGCCAGGTTTGTAGCGTTTGCACTGTGACCCGGCGGCGGCAATGATGCCGGACACTTCCAGACCCGGAAGCGGGCTCGCATCTTTCGGCGGCGGATATGCACCCATGCGCTGAAGAACATCCGGCCTGTTTACGCCCGCCGCAACCACTTTGATCAAGACTTCAGCCGGTCCCGGGTTGGGAACAGCCGTGCTTATGGGCTTGAGCACGTTTGGCCCGCCGGGCTCTGAAATCGAGATTGCGGTCATCGTTTGCGGCAATTGCATTTGTCTTATCCACCTTCTGCAAATCTGGTTGATAATGAGGTGATTCGATATAGTTTGTTTGTTGCAGGTCGATGGGGGATGGCAAATGGCGCTTTTTGAAGACGACAAGCCAAAGCGCAAGATCAGCCATGATATCGGGCAGGATTTGTATCTCCTGTCCGTGGCGGAACTCGACGAGCGCGTTGGAATCTTGAAGAATGAGATCGCTCGCTTGGAGGCGGACCGTGCTGCCAAGACGAGTTCAAAGTCTGCAGCTGAAGCGCTGTTCCGCTAACCGTTTCAACAGGGGGAAATACAATGAAGCCCAGATTTTTTGCCGCGATGTTTTTTTTGCTGCCAGTGGGGGCTGTCCACGCAGGTGATATTGTCGACGCAGCGCAGAAGGCCGAATCAGCGGTGGAGGCGGGCAATTACGCGAGCGCTCTGGCATCCTTGAATGGTGCGCGCGACTCGGTATGGAACGCCTCGCCCCTGACCATAAACAAAGCGATTCTTGTCGCCTCTGATCCGCAAGGTTACGGGATTTACGATATCCGCGATAACAACCAGTACAAATCGGGTGAACCGATTGTCATTTACACTGAGCCTTCAGGGTTCGGGTATGGCCGCGACGGCGAGATATACCTTCTCAAGATGGCACTCGATTTCGAGATCAAGAGCAGTTCGGGAGAGTCGCTTGCCACCCAGAAAGATTTTGCCAAATGGGAGCTGCGCAGCCGAATTCCAAACAAGGAATTCATGGGCAAGATCACCTACACGTTCTCCGGGATAGAGCCCGGCGAGTATACGGTGGAGACGAACATCCGCGATCAGAACTCTGAAAAGACGGTGACATTCTCAACTCCTTTCAAGATTGTTGAATAGGTGCAGATGCGCTCTTTGTGCGCCGTCAAGTGATGGTGGCGTCACAGCAATGACACAGTGTTTCTTGATTGCCCGCGTGTGATTCGAGAGCCAGAGAGTAGCGATAAATGTACCGTTCCATCCTGTCTGTTTTGCCACTGTTGACAGGCACCCTGTTCTTGCTGGTTGCCAATGGCATTCAGGGCATGATCATGCCCATGCGCGGTCAGTGGGAGGGCTTTTCCGTCGGTGAACTTGGATGGCTCGGAACAGGTTGGGCGGCCGGATTTGTCATCGGTTGCCTGACCGTGCCGCAGATCATTTCAAAGGTTGGTCATGTGCGCGCGTTCGCCGTGTTTGCCTCGCTCAACGCCATCATCGCCTTGCTGTCAGGTCTGGTCGTTGACCTGTTGCCTTGGCTTTCGATGCGCTGCGTCACAGGCTTTGTCATGGCCGGTTCGTTCATGGTCATCGAGAGTTGGCTCAATGACAAATCCACCAATGAAACGCGTGGTTTGGTCTTCGGGCTCTATTTGATGATCACCTATGTCGGCATCACGCTTGGTCAAATGTCGATTGCGGTCGGGACATTCCTTGGGCCGACACTCTTTATCATTACCGGCATCATCTACTGCCTGTCCCTGATCCCGATTTCGCTTTCGACCCGCTCAACGCCTGCGCCACCCGCAGAAGTGAAACTGGATTTGAAAGCGATCTGGCGCAATTCGCCTGTCGCCGCTGCGGCATGCTTTCTTGTCGGCATCGCCAATGGTTGTTTTGGAACACTCGGCGCTGTCTACGGCAGCCAGAACGGCATGTCGCCGGGCGCAGTTGCGGCAATGATGAGTGCAGCGGTACTTGCGGGCGCGCTTGTACAAATGCCCGTCGGGCGACTTTCAGATCTGACGGACCGGCGCTATGTGCTTGCCGCCGCTGCGGGTGGGGCCGCGTTGACTGGCTTTCTCATCCTCATTCTCCAGCCGCAATCTTCCTATCTCGTGTTTGCACTCGTGTCGGTGTACGGCGCGCTTGCCTACGCGCTCTATTCGGTGGCCGTTGCACACGCCAACGATTACGCCGGGAGCGGCGATTTTGTGAAGCTTTCCGGCGGTTTGCTGTTGCTTTATGGCATTGGCACCATCATCGGGCCGCTGCTTGGCGCGCAAGCCATGAGCGCGTTCGGTCCCGCAGGCCTGTTCGCTGTCACCTGCGCGGCGCAGGCCTTGATTGCAGTCTATGCGATGATGCGCAGCTTCAAGCGCGCTCCGGTTCCTGTCGGCTTGAGAAGTCTTTTCAGGTCCACGCCCTCAGAGCGGGCGCTAACTCCGGAGTTCGTCAGGCTTGATCCCCGGTCGGACAATCAGATTAAATCTTGACTTACATAAGTGGTGAACCAGTTTCCCTTGTCGTGCGTATCGTAGATGCGTGAATAGCGGAGGTGGAGCCAATGAACCAGACAGACCCATTCGCTGCGGTCGCCGACCCGAACAGGCGGATACTTCTGGAATCGTTGCGGCGCGGACCCAGCACCGTCAGTTCGCTAGCTGAAAAACTTCCATCAATTTCGCGTCCAGCCGTCTCGCAGCATTTGAAAGCACTGCTGGATTCCCGGCTTGTGCAGGTTCGTCCCGAGGGGACCAAACGCATCTATTCCATTCATTCCAAAGGTTTTGACGAACTCAACCTTTGGCTGGACCAATTTTGGAACAACTGACATGTCGATGAGCCCGCATATCGGGCGCGCGGTCATGTCTGTCGAAAGGCCAATGTTTTCACTCCGCGAACAGCAGTTTCTGCCGTTGTGCGACATTTGACATGCGGCGCGAGAAACGCGGCAACTATCTCAGTGACGGGTGCGACTGGTTCGAATCCGTTCGATTTCTTCTTTCACATACAATTTTTTCCGTTTCAGGTCTGTCAGTACGACATCATCGGTCGACGGATGCGCCATGGCTTCCGCGATTTCATGCTCGAGGGCTCCGTGCTTTTTGACGAGCTGCTCAAGATGCGATTCTATCGTCATGTGTCTTTCTCCCTATGGTGGAAATTGCAATCACGTGCCGCCTTGATAAGGCGACTCAGGAAATGTGCCATGGAGTTGGCTAACTGTCCAATACCGGATGGTAGCATTTCCTTTTTTCTGCATTTGTGATATGCGCTGCTCCGCTGGTTAACGGAGTTTTAACAGGCAGTCCCCAACTGTGCATTGAAGGTTGGAGCGTTGGTGCCAAGGTGCCTTGCGCCACCGCAAAATGCTATTTTCACGGAATGAAAATGTCAGATCAGGATCAGGCGGAACTCAAAATGGCTTTGGCACGCCTGAGACAGGACCATGCCGATTTTGATGTCGCCATTGAAGCCATGCTCAAAACCGGGTGTGAACCATTGCAGATCCAGCGGATGAAGAAAAAGAAGCTGACCATCAAGGATCAGGTTATCCGGCTGGAAGATCAGGTTCTGCCAGATATCATCGCCTGACCCTTTGCCGAACCGTTTGCCTTGCGGGCTGAAATCATTTCGTTTATTGGCCGCGTTCAATGCGGGAAATGCTTATGACCCAGAAGCAAAGTGATGTTGCCATCATCATGGGCAGCCAGTCTGATTGGGCAACCATGCGTCACGCCGCCGAAACGCTGGATGCACTTGGCATTTCCCATGAAGATTTGATTGTTTCGGCCCATCGCACGCCGCAAAGGCTTTATGACTTTGCCACAAGCGCCAAGAAGAACGGCTTCAAGATTGTGATCGCCGGGGCTGGCGGGGCTGCTCATCTGCCGGGCATGACCGCAGCCATGACATCGCTGCCGGTGTTTGGTGTTCCGGTTGAAAGCAAGACGCTTTCCGGCGAGGATTCGCTGTTGTCGATTGTGCAGATGCCTGCCGGCATCCCTGTCGGAACTCTGGCCATCGGCAAGTCAGGCGCAGTGAACGCTGCGCTCCTGGCTGCGGCAGTCCTTGCCTTGCATGACGATGCTCTGGCGGCGCGATTGGACGCGTGGCGACAGCGCCAGACGGACAATGTTGCTTTGCACCCAACGGATGAAGCCTGATGGCGCTGCCTTCAGGCTCAACAATCGGCATACTCGGCGGCGGCCAGCTTGGCCGGATGCTGGCCATGGCAGCCGCCAAGCTTGGCTATCGTACGATCATATTTGATCCAGATGCCAATGCGCCCGCTGCCCAGGTCTCTAATGATCATGTGGTCGCGGACTATGGCGACGTCGCCGCGCTGGCAGCTTTTGCCCGGCGATGTAATGTTGTGAGTTATGAATTCGAGAATGTTCCGGTTGAAGCAGCGCGGGCGATAGACTCGATTACAACGGTAAACCCCGGCCCGCATGCGCTTGAAGTGGCGCAGGACCGGCTTGTCGAGAAGACGTTCCTCAACGACGCCGGCATCGAGACTGCGCCATTTCGCACTGTGGACAATGACGATGATCTGGCGCGGGCTTTGGCAGAGTTTGACGGCAATGGTGTGCTGAAAACACGTCGGCTGGGCTATGATGGCAAGGGCCAGAGGGTCTTTCGCAGTGCGCCTTCGTCCATCACTGGCGGTGTGTTTGCCAGCTTTGGTTCAACCCCGCTTATTCTTGAAGGTCTCGTTTCATTTCAGTGCGAGGTTTCCGTCATCGGAGCCAGAAGTGCAGACGGAGATGTGGTTTCCTTTGAACCGGCAGAGAACGTTCATCAAGATGGCATTCTGCGATCATCCAGTGTGCCTGCCCAAATCTCCAAGTTTACACATGATGCCGTCAACGATGCGGTTTGTGCCATTCTTCATGGCCTCAACTATGTTGGCGTCATTGGTGTCGAATTCTTTGTGCTTGAGGACGGCAAGGTGCTGGCAAACGAAATTGCGCCGCGCGTGCATAATTCCGGCCATTGGACCGAGGCAGCTTGTGCGGTTTCCCAGTTTGAGCAGCACATCCGCGCGATTGCCGGACTTCCGCTTGGAGAACCCTTCCGTCATTCAGACTGTGAGATGGAAAACCTGATTGGCGAGGAGATCAACCGGATCGAGGCGCTGTGCTGCGAGGACGGCGTGGTTGTTCATCATTACGGCAAAACCGAAGCGCGCCCCAACCGCAAGATGGGCCATTTTACGAGACTGTCGGCCCGATCAAGCTGATTTCGTCGAATCCGGGCGTCCATATGGTTGACAGCAACAAGTGTCCTCGTCTATGGACCCTCAACTTTTGCAGCGCGCTGAAAGGCGCGCTTTTCGTTGCCCGAACGGGCGAAAACAGAACGGTCACGATTATGAAGATCAAGAATTCGTTAAAGGCCTTGAAGGCACGCCACCGCGACAACCAGCTGGTTCGCCGCAAGGGCCGCATGTACATCATCAACAAGACTGCTCCGCGCTACAAGGCCCGTCAGGGCTGACGCGTTCGCTGCGCCCACCTGCGCGGCTTGTATCACGGTAATTTGAGATTGACCTTGGGCGCAGGACGACACATGTATCGTCGATGCGCCTTTTGTTGTTGTCACTCACGCTCGCTGCTGTCGCCACCGGACCTTTGCCGGTGACGCGCTTGTCCGCGTATGCTGGGGATGCAGCGCCGTTAAGCGCGAGTGCATCCAAGGCAGCGTCGCTGGACACCATGTTTGCCGAATTGCGACGCGCCAAGAATGAAGCGCTGGCAGCAGACGTTGCCGAGCGCATCAAATACGAATGGAACCAGTCCGGTAGCGCGACGGTTGACCTTTTGATGCAATGGGCTTCGGAGGCTTTGGACAAGAAGGATTATCCCACTGCGCTCGACTTTCTTGATCAGGCCATTGTTCTGAAACCGCAATTTGCGGAAAGCTGGAACCGCCGCGCAACGGCTCATTTTCTTGCGGGCAATTATTCCAAGTCGATGACCGACATTGAGCGAACCTTGGCGCTAGAACCCCGCCATTTTGGCGCGCTGTCGGGCATGGGCATGATATTTCTCGATCTTGGCAAGAAGGATCTGGCACTTGCGGCCTTGCGCAAGGCGCTCGATGTTTACCCGCAGCTTCGCGACGTCCAAAAACAGGTTGGCGAACTTGAGGAACAACTTGCCGGGAGCCGGATCTGAACGTCGTTCTGGCAGCGCTGTCGTTTTTGCTGGCGCTGCTGTTTGCGCTGGCGGGATGCACGCGTCTGCAGACATCACGCATTGAGCGGGCCAACCCGCCGATCGGCGTGTTCGCTGAGGTGAATGGCGCGCGAATGCATTATGTTCAGGTTCCCGCCGGACCAAATGCCGATCTGCCGCCGCTCGTGTTCATTCATGGGGCCAGCGGCAATCTGAAAGACCCGATGGTGCCTTTCCTGCCGAAGCTGAAAGGCCGCGCAGAGATGCTGTTTCTTGACCGGCCCGGACATGGCTGGTCTTCGACAGGTCCCAACGGCGGCGATGTCATTGATCAGCAGGCGGATACGATTGCTGCGCTGATGGAAAAGCTCGGCATGAAGTCTGCAATCATTGTCGGTCATTCCTTTGGTGCTTCTGTTACCGCCAGCCTTGCGGTTCATCATCCTGACAGGGTCAAGGGCATTGTGTTTTTGTCGCCCGCCACCCATCCGTGGCCAGGCTGCGATATTGCTGCTTATTATGATTTGACCAATACGCCGGTGGTTGGCCCGATTTTTTCAGAGACACTCGCGGCACCTGCGGGTTCGCTTCGCCTTAAATCAGGTTCCAACGGCGTGTTTGAGCCGAACGAAATGCCTGCGACTTATGTTGAGGATGCGTCAATCAGCTTGGTGCTGAGGCCTCAGTCGTT
>JANMQE010000641.1:0-5049 GCA_031370195.1 Phyllobacteriaceae bacterium | reverse complement strand
AGGCTCGCAGCAGTTTTGCATGTCCGGATGGACAGTTTTGAAACGGCGTCGGGCTGGCAGTGATGACGAGCTCAGCCCTGTTGCAGGCCTGACGAACCAGCCGCAGATAGCTGGGCAAAAATTCGAGTTTGCGTCCGAAAGCTGCGGGCGCTTTCGTTGGTGAACCATTGGTGGCCGAAAATCCGCCATCGCCAGCGTGCAACAGCGGAGCGGATGGCACGCTGCCCGTTGTTGCTGGTTTGGCAGTGGCCAAAGATGCGGGGATCGCCACCCGGGCGTTCGCGTCCAAGCCCGTCCCGGTGCCGGTTCTTGCATTCAAGTCCGGCAATTGTTCCAGCCACGCCACTGTGAACCCGCCCCGCGCCACCAGCAGACACAGCCCCGGCTCGCATTGAAATATTCCGGGCTTGGCGTTGGCCATTTTGGTGAGGGTCCCATAGCCCTGATTTGCAACCTCAACATCCGGTTTGACGAGCGCCTCGGCATTGGTCGCACGCTCCCACGTCTGCGTTGTAAAGCTGTTCGGCCGTGCGCGGTTGACAGCCAGTTTGCCTTCATCAACAGACGCAACCAGCCTTGCGTCCTCGGAAACCAGCAGATCAGGGATCGGCGCATGCGCCAACATCAGCGTCAATGCGGGCAGAGCCAGCAAAGCGGCCAGCCGTAATCGGGTTTGCAACAAACTGACGACCAACAGCGCAAAGACTGCCAACAGAAACGCGGGCCGGCTGATTGCTCCGCTCAGGCCCGCAGGCGACAGTGCCGAAAAATACCGTGCGATGTCGAGCATCAAATGAACGCCCTCGCCCATGATTTTCAGCGGCCAATGCTCAAGCCCAAACGGCATCGCCAGCGCAGACAACACCGCAAACGGCATCACCACAATCGACACAACAGGCATTGCCGCAAGGTTGGCAGGCAGCCCCATCGGCGCAAGCCGGTGGAAGTGCCAGGCGGAAAACAACGCCGTCGCCAGCCCCGCAACAACCGGCGTCAGCATCGCGCCAACAAACAGCCGTTTGGCGCGCTGCCAATTTTGTGGCGGTTGATGCGTTGCCTGCCTGCGCTGCTGCCGCTCGGCCATCCACGAATAGGCGCTGATCAACGCCGCAGTGGCTGCAAACGACATCTGGAAGCTCGGCCCCATGATTTCGTGCGGCGTGACGATGAGAATGAGAATAGCGGCGATGGCAAGGTTGCGCAGCGTCAGCGCCTGCCTGTCAAACAACACCGCAATCAGCATCACGGCCAGCATGATGAATGAGCGCACGGTCGCAACCCCCGCGCCGGATAGGAGCAGATAGCAAAAGCTCGCCGCCAACGCCGCCGCCGCACCATACTTCTTCACCGGAAGGCGCGAAGCGTACGCCGGAAACAGCGCAAAGCCGAGCCTGATCGTCACCATGAACACGCCCGCTACAAGCGCCATGTGCAGGCCCGAAATCGAGATGATATGGGCCAGCCCGGTCAGGCGCAACGCCTCGTTGGTGTCCTCGTCAATGCCGCCTGCCACCCCTGCAATCAGCGCCGCCGCCATGGCGCCGTCGGTCCCCGGAATGACCGCCTTGACCTTCTGCGCAATGCCCATGCGGGCGTTTTCCAGCGCGAACACCATGCGGTCCGACATGGCTGCAGGCCGATCCGGCAGCCTGATGATCTTCCCCATCGAAAATCCCGTCGCGCCGATGCCTTGGAACCAGGCATGGAACGCAAAATCATAGCCGCCCGGGCGCACCGGTCCGGATGGCGGCTGCAAACCGAAACGGGCGGAAATGATATCACCGGCCTTCAGGTCCGAAGGGGCATTTCTCAATGTGACACGGATGCGCGTCGGCGCATATTTGAGCACCGGCCTTGCCGTTGCCAGCACGTCCGCGGTAATCCGCACCGATTTCTCCGCATAGTCCAGCCGCCGGATGCGCAAGTCTGCCTGTGTCGAAATTTCCCCACCAAGCATGGTCGATGCGAACCTGATGGTCTCGATTTTGGCAAACAGCCCACCGAAAGCAACGAGACAGAGCGCTGCGCAAATCCAGCCCTTGTGCCCGCCAGAGAGCCTGAGCCGCCAAACGACCAATGCAAACAGCGATACCGCCAAAAGTGCCACAAGTGTCGGCTCGCTTCCGGCAACGAAATAGATCACAGATCCAAGGCCCATGAACACCGGCGCAAAGAAAAACGGCGTGCCGCGCGCCTCTTCTCGGGCAACATCCTTGACGATTGCCGCGCGCAGCTTGCGGCCATGATGCTGTGCAGCGTCCTGCAATCGGCTTGCAAGCGGCAATTTATCCGGGAACCGCAGCGCGACCGGCACCGGCGGCGACGCACCCAAGTCCGCGTCCGGGTCGGCAAAGCGCAGCCGTTCATCCGCCAACTCCGGCACAGGCGTCAAAACAGCTTGGCGCACCGGCTTGCACCCCCCGAACTCTGTGCTACATGAACCCGACACCGCGCGGTCGATACCCGCGCCTGCACTATGATACACCAAAAGGTTGCCATGTCTTCTGCAATTGTTACCCGTTTTGCCCCCTCGCCCACAGGTTTCCTGCACATCGGCGGCGCGCGCACGGCCCTGTTCAATTGGCTCTATGCCCGCCGCCATGGCGGCAAGATGCTGCTGCGCATCGAAGACACAGACCGCGAGCGCTCCAACGAGGCTGCAACTGCCGCAATATTGGACGGTTTGACATGGCTTGGCCTGACTTGGGATGGCGAGGCCATCTCGCAGTTTGAGCGCGCCCCGCGCCACCGCGAGGTTGCCGAAGAGCTGGTGGCGCTCGGCAAGGCCTATTATTGCTATTCAACGCCCGAAGAACTCACCGCCATGCGCGAACTTGCCGCCAGTGAAGGCCGCCCGCAACGCTATGACGGCCGCTGGCGTGACCGCGATCCGAACGATGCGCCCAAAGGCGTCAAGCCGGTCATCCGCATCAAGTCCCCTCGTGATGGCGAGACCGTGGTGATGGATGAGGTGCAGGGCGAGGTGCGTTTCCCGAACAAGGATCTGGATGATTTCATCATCCTGCGCTCCGATGGCAACCCGACCTACATGCATGCCGTCGTCGTCGATGATCATGACATGGGCGTCACCCACATCATCCGCGGCGATGATCACCTCACCAACGCCGCGCGCCAAACGGTCATTTACAAGGCGATGGGCTGGCCCGTGCCGTCGATGTCGCACATTCCATTAATCCATGGTCCGGACGGGGCGAAACTGTCCAAGCGCCACGGCGCGCTCGGCGTTGAATCCTATCGCGAGATGGGCTATCTGCCTGCCGCGCTGTGCAACTACCTTGCCCGTCTCGGCTGGAGCCATGGTGACGACGAGATCATGTCGATGGAAGAAATGACCGCATGGTTCGATGTCAAGGATATCAACAAGGGCGCATCACGCTTCGACTTTGACAAGCTGGCAGCCGTCAACGGCCACTACATCCGGCATACGGATGATGGGGTGCTGACCAAAACCCTCATCGATGCCCTGCCCTTCCTGCCCAATGGCAAAGCTATTCATGCGCGTCTGAATGAAACAACGACTGCCCAGCTCCTCGCCGCCATGCCCGGCCTGAAGGATCGTGCCAAGACGCTGGTCGAGTTGGCGGATGGCGCGATGTATTTGTTTGCTGAGCGCCCTTTGCCCATCGACGACAAAGCCAGGCTTCTGCTTGACGACACTGGCCGCGCCATACTGGCCGGAATTTTACCGGTGCTTGAAGGCTCCGAGTCCTGGACCGCTGCTGGTCTTGATGCCGTCTTGCGCGTCCATGCCGAGGCCAAGGGTCTGAAGCTCGGCAAAGTCGCACAGCCCCTGCGCGCTGCGCTCACTGGCCGTTCAACATCGCCGGGCGTCTTCGACGTGCTGGAAGTTTTGGGCCGTGAAGAGTCACTGGCGCGCATTGCTGATCAGGTGCCAAATTGAGCGACCGGTACACGCTTTACGGTCGCCCCGGCTCCGGCTCGGCGGTCTGCGAAACGGTCCTTTGCCTCACAGGCTTGCCCTATGATCTGGTCGAGTTCGGCAGCTGGGAGCAACACGCACCCCCGCCCGCGCTGCTGGCCGTCAGCCAGCTGGCACAGGTACCGGTGCTCGTCCTGCCCGATGGCACAACCATGACAGAGTCCGCTGCAATCACCCTCCATCTCGCCGATCTCGCGCCACACGCCGGTCTCGCCCCTGCCATCGGTGATCCTCAACGTGCAAAATATCTGCGCTGGATGCTTTATCTTGCCGCGCAAAGCTACCCGACGGTCCTTCGCATCTACTACCCCCATCGCTTTACGACTGACCCGTCCGGTGCCGACGCAGTCAAACAAGCGGCTGTCGCGCGCTATGCCTTTGAATGGTCAGTCTTTTCCGACGCGCTCGGCGCCGGTCCCTTCATGCTCGGCAACACCATGACCGCCATCGACCTCTACGCTGCAATGTTCATCAGCTGGGACGTGGACCCTCAAGCACTCTTCGCCCGCCACCCGAACATCGAGCGCCTCTACAAACAAGTCGCAAGCATGCCGGCGCTGCAACAACTCTGGCAAAGCCACGGCGTCTAAAACCGCCGTTCACCCCGACAGCTTCGCAGAGCTCCGAAGGACGAGTGAGACACACTGCGGCGCAAAGGCAGTCATCGCAAACGCGGTCCCCTCATCTGCCTGTCGGCATCTTCTCCCCGCAGGAGATGCGGGGAGAAGACGGCTCATCGCCGAAATTTCATGATTGGCCGTCTTCTCCCCATGGCTTCCATGGGGGCCGAAGGCGGGCGAGACCCGTGGCTCGCCCCGGTCAGATGCCGACAGGCGGATGAGGGGAACACAGCAGCAAACGCCAACAAAGTTATCCCGCTGCATAATTCTGCCAACCCATTGATATCATTCAAACCACAATTTTAATTTCACGAATCTATCCACCCATCTTCAATCCAGCCTGATAATTCCCGTCGTGTTCAACAAGGGAAAACGCATACAGTGAACTGGGAAATGGCCATCACCCGCAACCACGCCCTGCTACTCGGCATCATCGCCGAGCTGTTCGCGATGTTGCGCGGAAACGCC
>JANMQE010000640.1:0-4817 GCA_031370195.1 Phyllobacteriaceae bacterium | reverse complement strand
GGCGTTTCCGCGCAGCATGGCGAACAGCTCGGCGATGATACCAAGCAGAAGGGCGTGGTTGCGGGTGATGGCCATTTCCCAGTTCACAGTATGCACGATCCCTTGTTGAACATGACGGGGGATTATCGCGCGGGATTCGGGGCGGGTGGATAAGTTGCTGCGGAAAAAGTTGTGGTTTGAATGATATCAATGGCTTGGCGGAGTTTTGCTGCGGGATAACTTCGTCGGATTGGCTGACAATTTCCCCTCATCCGCCTTCGCCAAGGCTACGGCGTGACAGGTCTGCCTGTCGGCATCTGACCGGGGCGAGCCACGGGTCTCGCCCACCTTCGGCCCCCGCTGGAGAAGCGGGGAGAAGACGGCTCATCACGAAGCTTTCCGGTAAGCCGTCTTCTCCCCGCAACTTCTGCGGGGAGAAGATGCCGACAGGCAGATGAGGGGACCGCGCGAATCAGGGTCGTGATTGGCAGGCATTCACTTGCGGCGGGTCAGGTTTTCGTAGGGGGTGCCGTCGCGCCTGGTGTAGATGGCTGGCTTGGCGTTTTTGGGGGCAATTAAATCGATGTCCGGGTAATAGGCCGCGTCGTCGTCTTTGCGTGAGCCCACTTCCAAAACCGTTGCCTCGCTCTGCAAACGGTTTTGCAGACAATGGCCGTTCTGATCTCCGGCTTTGAAACCGGCTGCGTCGCCTGCTTGCAAGACTTCTTCGCCGCTGTCTGTCACGAGGGTGACTTCGCCTGACAGGACGTAGATGAACTCGTCTTCGCTGGTGTGCCAGTGGCGCTGCGCCGACCACGCGCCGGGCGGCAGGCGCAGGAGATTGACGCCGAATTGCGTGAGATTGGCTGCATCGCCCAACCGCGTGCGTTCACGCGCGAGACAGGGTTCGTCAAACGGCGGCGGGTAGAGTGTGCCGATGACGGATGCGAGGGCGGATTTGTCAATTTTCCTGGTCATGCGTGTATCTCCGCCCAATGACTCTCAGGCGTGTCCGGCTTCAAGGACAAGTCTTGAGGGATCGACGCCGATCATTGCGAGCGCGCGGTCGTAGGTGCGGCTGATGTCTTCGTCGAAGAGGACTTTGTGGGTTGCCGGGCAGGTGAGCCAGCCGTTTTCGGCGATTTCGTTTTCAAGCTGGCCGGGGGCCCAGCCGGAATAGCCGAGCGTCATCATCGCCTGGCGCGGGCCGTGGCCGCCTGAAATGGCGCGCAGGATATCGACGGTGGCTGTCAGGCAAATGTCTTCTGATATGGGCATGGTGGAATTGACCATGTAGTCATCAGAGTGGATGACAAAGCCCCTGCCCTTATCGACCGGACCGCCATCGCGGACCACGAAATCGCGCGCCGAAAGCGGCAGTTTGATCGCATCATCCTCATTGACGATGCCGACCTGCACCAAAAGATCGGAAAAGACCATCGGCTGGCGATGGTTGATGATAAAGCCCATCGCGCCTTCATCCGAATGGGCGCATATATAGACGACCGAACGCGCAAACCGCGTGTCGCCCATGCCGGGCATGGCCACGAGGAAATGATCGTTGAGAAACCCCTTGCCGGGGCCCTTTTTGCGAAGCGACGAGATATCCATAAAGTCATCGTATCAAGGAACGGGAAAAATTAAAGTCACAACTGTGAATTTTGATTACAAACCGGGCGATGGACGCGGGTCACGAAATCGGGATTTGCAAATGATCGCAGCAAGGGCGACAGCAGCGTCATGAAACAGATTTTTGCGGCAATACTGGCACTATGCGCGTCATCTTTCGCTTCCGGTGAGGCCCATGCTGCGGCGAGCGCCTGGCAGGACATTGCAGGCGGGCGCGTTCGTCTGGTGGTGGCCGAGCCACTGCCTGGCGACACGGCTGTGCAAGCCATGCTTCAGCTTGACCTGCAACCCGGCTGGAAAACCTATTGGCGCGACCCGGGCGATGCGGGTGTGCCGCTTCAGTTTGACGTCTCGACGAGCGCCAACGCCGTGCTTGCAGGGGTCGATTATCCTGCGCCGCACCGGTTTGACGATGGCACCAGCGTCTGGGCGGGATACAAGGAGCCGGTGGCATTTGGCTTGCGTTTTCAGCGCGCGGATGCGGCCAAGCCCGTGACCGTTGCGGGCAATGTCTTTCTTGGCGTGTGCGAAAAGATATGCGTCCCGGTGCAGTTTGAATTCAGTGTGGACGTGAAGGACAGCGCCGCGCCGACGATGCACGGGGAGCTGGTTGCACTGGCGCTGAAGAGCCTGCCAATCGCTGCGACCCCGGAATTTGGCGTCTCGGCGATTGCAGCGGACGCGAAGATGCTCCGCATTGAGGCGTCTGTGCCGGATGGTGCAGCGCAGGCTGAGCTGTTTCTGGCGGCACCTGCGGGGTTTCAGTTTGCGGCGCCGGTGCTGAAAACGCGGCAGAATGGCAAGGCGGTGTTTGAAGCGCGTGTGCTTTTCGCGCCCGAGACACCCGTCAGCGGACCGCAACTGGTTGACTATACTTTGGTCACGGACACGGGCGCGGTTTCCGGCGACGTCGCGTTTTCGCAGCGATAACGGGCTCGACAATCCAAACTCATTGGCTAATTAAGGCTTCGAGTGGCGTTGGCCGCAGTGATTTTCAGATGGAGCGAGAGATGATCAAAATTGGCGAGCGTTTGCCGGACGCGAAATTCATGGTGCGTTCGGGCGATGGCTATGATGAGGTCACGACGGCAGACGTATTTGCTGGCAAGAAGATCGTGTTGTTTGCCGTGCCGGGTGCATTCACGCCGACCTGCTCGGTCAGCCATCTGCCGGGCTTTCTTGAAAACCACAGCGAAATCATCGACAAGGGCGTCGATGCGATTGCTGTTGTTTCGGTCAATGACCATCATGTGATGCACGCCTGGTCCAAGGCTTCGGGCGGGATCGGCAAATTGACATTTCTGGCCGATGGCGCGGCCTTGTTTGCCAATGCGCTCGGCGTCGGCACGGACATGGGTCCGCTCGGCTTCCGTTCGCGGCGCTATTCGATGATTGTCGAGGACGGGGTTGTGAGGCAGTTCAATCTGGAGCCGGGTTTTGGCGCGGATGTTTCGGGGGCGGCGGTGATTTTGGGGCAGCTTTAGAGCAACGGGCGTCCGGGGCCGGTTTTCTTCTTTCCCGTTGCCTGTTAAGATTGCGTCCAAACCGGTAATGGGTTCTGCGCTGATGAAGCACTTTGCATTCGTGTGCGGCGTTCTGGCCATGGCGGCGCAGCCTGCGGGCTTGCGTGCGGCGGATACGCGCACTGCCGCGCCGATACGGCATGTGGTCGTCATCGTGATGGAAAACACCAATGCCGAGACGTTTGGCAGCGCGCCGCATATTTATGGCAACACGGCTGATGCGCCGTACATCAATTCCGTGCTGATGACGCGTTATGCGCATGCGCAGAACTTCCGCGACCCGCTGCCGATGGGCGTGCCGAGCGAGCCGCATTATGTGTGGCTGGAAGCGGGGACCAACAGTTTTCCGGATTTCACGTTTGGCGAGGGCATTTCCGGTGACTTTGATCCTTCGGGTCTTCGAAGCACGGCGAGCAGCGACCATCTTGCGGCCCAGATTGAAGCAACCAACGGGCGTGTCACCTTTATGGCCTATCAGGAAGGGATCAATGCCAAGACCGGCGCGTGCCCGATCAACAGCGACCATGAGTCCGGCTATGCCGCCAAACACAATCCGTTCGTGTTTTTTCGGGACATTTCGGGAAATCCGCCATCAAAGGACAATGAGTATTGCGCCGCGCATAACAGGCCGCTGACGGCACTGGCCGGAGATATGGCGCGCGGCCGGGTGGCGGACTATGTGTTTGTCACGCCCGATCTTTGCCACGACATGCATGACACATGCGGCAATCCAAGCCGCGTCCGCAATGGCGACGACTGGCTGAAATCCGAAATGCCGGCGATGATCGACTGGGCAGGCCGCAACAGCGGCGTGATTTTTCTGACATGGGACGAGGGCCACGAGACGCGCAAGCTGCCGTTTCTGGCGATCGGGCCGCAGGTGCGCAAGGGCTATGCCGCGCCGGTGGCTTATGACCATGGGTCGGTCATCAGGACTGTGGAGAAGATATTCGGGCTGCCAGTTCTCAAAACCGTCGCGGGCAGCAATGATTTGGGCGATCTGTTTCAGCCGGGGGCGATGCGCTAATCGGCCTAACGCTTGAACGGGGCCATGCCCTGCCTTGCCAACTCATCAGCGCGTTCGTTTTCCGGGTGGCCGGCGTGGCCTTTGATCCAGTGCCATTCGACCTTGTGGGGTTTGCGTGCCTCGTCGAGGCGCTGCCAGAGTTCGAGGTTTTTCACCGGCTTTTTGTCGGCGGTTTTCCAGCCGTTTTTCTTCCAGCCGATCATCCATTTGCCGATGCCGTCGCGCACGTAGGATGAGTCTGTGTAGAGGTTGGCGCTGCAGGGCTCTTTCAGCGATTCGAGTGCGGCGATGGCTGCCATCAGTTCCATGCGGTTGTTGGTGGTTTCATGATCGCCGCCGGAAAGCTCCTTCTCTTTGCCATTCCAGCGCAGGATGGCGCCCCAGCCGCCGGGGCCGGGATTGCCGGAGCAGGCGCCGTCTGTGAAAATCTCGATGTGTTTCTCAATGTGTTTCATGGGCGGGCCAGACCATATTCTGCCGGAGACGAGATCTGCCGGTGGAAACGCATCTTGCGCAAGTACTCGAGCGGGTCTTTCTTGACGACGAGCGCGCCGGCCGGCGGGTTCAGCCAGGCGTAAATTCGCGTGAGCAAGAAGCGGAGCGCGGAACCGCGGCCGAGGATCGGGAGTGCGTCTGACTCTGCAGAGGAGAGCGGGCGC
>JANMQE010000252.1:0-2454 GCA_031370195.1 Phyllobacteriaceae bacterium | reverse complement strand
CTTTTGTTCATATGTTGCAGCAGAGGGAAGGGCATCCGCAGGAATCCAATTGGCGCCCTTGCAGAAAATTTCACGGTCATTCACTTTGAAAGCAAACCTTGCTCCAACAGAATCTTTGTCTGAAACTAATTCTAGCTTTCGCAACCCAATGCGACGCGTGATCACCTGATCCCCAAAAGAAACGTTTAACTCATAGAGGTGTTGGCCACCTTGACCATGAGGCCACCAAAGTTTCGGATTTTCAATTTCCAAGGCTATGTCTTGGGGATTCCAATCTAACTCCGTGCTGAATGAATAAAGGGTTGTCGTGCCATCTATCTCAACGGAGAAGCTGTACTTCTGAAGGGGCTGACAATTAAAATAGAGAGACATCGACAGTCTAACTGAACCATCGTCACGGTGTATCTGGTAAATCTTGAAGTCATCGTATAAATGGACTGTGCCTCTTCGAATAACATTTATCGCCCCACACAGCCCAAACGGAACCACCGCCAAATTCCAATCCCAGCCAAAGTGGCATTGTGGTTTGCGCAACATGTTGCCGTTGGGGATGGGATTGTTGCTCACACTGTAGGGAATATAAAATGGCTGTGCGGCCTGTTTTTCATTGGCGGCCTTGGTGTTGGAATGCAGTGTGACCTCAACCACATTCTTGCCAACGCGAAGGGCTTTCGTGACATCGGGTCTGTAGCGCCGGAAGCAGTTCTCGGCCTTCAACAGCTCAACGCCATTCACCTTTACCGTGGCGATAGTATCGAGATAGTCGATGTCGAGGTGGTAGTCACCTGCTTCAATCTTCTCAATCACAAACTCGCGCGTCGCCACCCATTCCTCATCCGCAACCCAACGCACAGCAAGTTCGTTGGTGCCTTTATAGGGATGCGGGATTTGGCCTGCTGCGATCAATGCGGAATGGACGTCTCCGGGCACGGGATAGTCGACTGTTATGTTGCGGGCGGCGCACGACAGTTGCCACGTGCCTGCGAGGTCCAAAACGCTCACAATTCCCTCCCCCTTGTGGGGAGGGTGAGGGTGGGGGTCGCTCCGCTGTTTGATGATGAGTTCATTTTAATTCTGAAAAACTTCCCGACCCCCGCCCCGGCCCTCCCCACAAGGGGGAGAGTGAAGGTTGGCGTTGTTAAATCCGATCCGTCGTTGCTTCGTCAAAAATTGATGCGAGGTTGATGCGGAAGCGGACTTTCACGTTTTGACCCGGCACAAATTTCTCGTTTGATTCTACGCGGGCGGAAATGGATTGTCCCTCAACTTTCAACCAGATCAATGTGTCCGCACCCATGGGTTCGACAATATCGACGACGGCTGGATATTCTGCTGTTGCACCTTCTTCAGCCCCGCCATTCACCCGTATGTGTTCGGGGCGCACGCCCAACGTTGCGGCCTTGGGACTCAATGGCGCGTCGGCGTGGTAGGATTTCAGCGGAATGGACAGGCTGCCAAGTTTGAATGAAGCCTTGGCACCTTCACCCAGAATTTCGCCCTTCAAGAAGTTCATTGAAGGTGAACCGATGAAGCCCGCAACATAAAGGTTGTTTGGCTTGTTATAAATCGTCTGTGGTGCATCCAATTGTTGAATGGTGCCACCGCGCATGACCGCGACACGATCCGCCAGCGTCAAGGCTTCGATCTGGTCATGGGTCACGTAGATCATGGTGTTGCCAAGTGTTTGATGAAGGCGCTTGATTTCGACGCGCAGTTCGGCGCGCAACTTGGCATCCAAGTTCGACAAGGGTTCATCGAAGAGAAACACGTCAACGTCCCGCACCAGTGCACGGCCAATGGCGACACGTTGACGTTGGCCGCCTGAGAGTTGAGAGGGCTTCCGATCCAACAGCGGTTGGATTTGCAGAATTTCAGACGCGCGGGCTACCCGCTTGTCGATTTCGGTTTTGTCCATGCCGGAAACGCGCAGGCCGAAAGAGAGGTTCTTTTCCACCGTCATTTGCGGATAGAGCGCGTAGGACTGGAACACCATGCCAATGCCGCGGTCCTTGGGCTCTTCCCAGGTTACGTTCTTGCCCTTGATGAACACCTGGCCGTGGGTGGGCTCCAGCAAGCCGGCAATGCAGTTCAACAACGTAGACTTGCCGCAGCCCGATGGCCCCAGCAGCACGATGAATTCCCCATCGGCAATATCAAGGTCCAGCGATTTCAACACCTGCAGCGCACCATAGCTTTGCGCGAGGCCGCGCACAGAAACTGAGGGTTGATCGATTTTTGCATGCATGTTCATGGTCTCAACCCTTCACTGCGCCAGCTGCAATGCCGCGCACGAAATATTTGCCGGAGAAGAAATAAATGGCAAGCGGCACCAGACCCGTAAGAATGGTGGCGGCCATATCGACGTTATATTCTTTCACACCCTGCCCTGTGTTGACGATGTTGTTGAGTTGCACTGTCATTGGGTAATTGGTGGGGCCAGCGTAAATGACGCCG
>JANMQE010000614.1:0-2787 GCA_031370195.1 Phyllobacteriaceae bacterium | reverse complement strand
TCGGCCAGACCAAGGATCGGCTGGCAACAGTCGAAGCGCAGCGCATTGTCGAGAACGCCCTGCGCGACCCGTTTGACCACTGGCTGGCAGACTCGCCGCAGGATGCGTCGAAACTTCTTGATTGGGTGGTGGAGCGCGCCGAAGAGCGCCTTCGCCGCCGCCAGGAAAAGGAAGTCTCGCGCAAGTCCGCCGTGCGCAAACTGCGCCTGCCCGGCAAGCTGGCAGACTGTACTCAGAACGCTGCCGACGGGGCCGAGATTTTCATCGTCGAGGGTGACTCTGCCGGTGGTTCCGCCAAGCAGGCGCGCGACCGGGCGACGCAGGCGGTGCTGCCGCTGCGCGGCAAGATCCTCAACGTTGCCAGCGCCGGCCGCGACAAGATGCAGGCAAATCAGCAAATCGGCGACCTCATTCAGGCGCTCGGCTGTGGCACGCGATCCAAATACCGCGACGAAGATCTGCGCTACGGGCGCGTCATCATCATGACCGACGCCGACGTTGACGGCGCGCACATCGCCTCGCTGTTGATCACTTTCTTTTATCAGGAAATGCCGGAACTCATCCGCAACGGCCATCTCTTCCTTGGCGTGCCGCCGCTTTACCGGATCACCCAAGGCACCAAGACACTCTACGCCCGCAATGACCTTCACAAGGAAGAACTGCTCAAGACCGAGTTTACGGGCCGCGGCAAAGTTGAGATTGGTCGCTTCAAAGGCCTTGGTGAAATGATGGCCTCGCAATTGAAGGAAACGACGATGGACCCGCGCAAGCGGATGTTGCTCAAGGTCGAGATATCCGGCGCGGATGTTGCCGATACTGCGCGGGCGGTGGACGACCTGATGGGCACCAAACCAGAAGCGCGCTTCAGGTTTATCCAGGAACGCGCTGAATTTGCTACTGAATTGGATATCTGATCCCCCGCTCCAAAATTGAACTTGGAGCATTGTGAAGGGCTTTCAGCGTGTGTGGATAACTTTATGCCGCGCGGATTGCGTCGGCGTGCCTGCGACCGTTTTCGCGGATGGTTTCCAGATAAATCGAGCGGATCAGCGCCACCAGATCATCATTGCCGTGCGCAAAAGCAGGCGTTGTTTCCGCTGCACCGAAATGTTGCAACATCAAGCGCGCAACTTCCTGTGGCCCTGCCCTCAGCTTGCCATTGGCAACGGCGCGCCAGCAATCCAGCCCGCGCATCAGCACCGACGACACTGCATCAGTGAAGCCGGACTTGCGGAACAGCGCCGTCAAAATGGATGCGCGGCCATGCGCCAGTTGCGCCTTGATGCGTGTCTCATCCTGTGTGGAAAGTGCCGCAAGGATCGTGGCAAAGAAGCCGATTTTGCCGTGGATCAAAACGCGCAGCACAAACGAAGTTGTCAGCTCGCCAGACAGGCGCAAATGTTCGACCAGCGCCGGGTGCTCAGAGACCGGCGACTCGTCAACCAGATCAAGGCAGGCGCGCACGCAGGCCTCGCGGGTGATGCGTTCTGCGCGCTGCGGGCCGATGAGGGCGCGCACTAGGCCCATGCTGCGCAGTGCGTCACTGACCTTGACGACCAGAGCGTGGCGCGCATCGGTCGGCAGCCGTGCGTCGGACAGAAGCAATTCGCGCATTCCGGCATGATCACCGAAACGTTCAACGAGCCGACGCAGCGACAGTGAAACAATCTTTGCACCATCGTTACGCAGCATGGCATTGCAGGCATCAATGCACGCGACTTCGGCGATTGCCGCGCAGAGCGCGCTGGTCAATTGCGGCCGCATGGCAATGGCGCATTGCACCTCTTCCGAGCCAAGGGCAACGCGGTCGATCAAATCGGTATCCGACAAAAGCGGCGAGCGGACCAGCACCATGCCGGCAATTTCCGGCTGGTCGGCGGCAAGCGCGGCGACAATGTGCAACGGCGCCAGATGGCTGTTCGACAGAGCTTCGGCAAGCGCCAGCCGGACATTTGGTGACGGATCATCCAGAAGCGTCGTCAGTGCTGCCTCGGCAGCACAACGCTCGTCAAATTCGAGCGGCGATTGCAGATACGCGCGGGCGAGTGACCTGGCAGCCGCCTCACGCTCTGCCGCCCGTGCGCTTTCAACCCATTTCAGAAACTGTTCAATGATCATGAACGCTGCCACTCCACACCACAGTCACGGAGCCTAACGTCAATTGGTTTACGAACGGTTCACCATGTTTGTTAGGCTTTAAACAAGCTTCACCGCAATTATGCGCCAGCGATGAGCATGGTGGATAAGTTTTCTGAATCCGTGATGAAATCATGCAATCCGGCGCATGACGTGCCAAGTTTGCCTCAGGAAATCGGATGTCAAAATGCTGAAAATCCAACAGGTGCCGGTCGATACGGTCTATGTCCCTCAGGAGCGGCGCAAGCTTCTTGACGAGGCCAAGGCGCGGATATTGGCCGAGGATATCTTGGAAAACGGGATGAAACTGCCGATCATGGTGCGCTTTGACGGCAAGCGGCACATCATCGTCGAGGGCCTTCACCGGCTGGAGGCTGCGCGCATTCTTGGCGAGAAAATGATTTCCGCATATCTGGTACAGGCGAAAAAGCATTGACGTGGCAGGCGCTGACCTGCGCCCGCAAATTGGTGATCCGCTCAGTAAGAGCGGAACATGCCCTGCGCAACTTCGCGCTGGCGACGCTCAAGATCATAAATCGTGACCGAACGGTTCAGATATTCCATCTCGCGCTCGCGGCGGGTCGGCAGCTTGCCGAACAGGGCGGACATAAGGGACTTCTTCATTTGTATTCTCCTTGTTCTCTCCCTGCT
>JANMQE010000474.1:0-2123 GCA_031370195.1 Phyllobacteriaceae bacterium | reverse complement strand
GGGGCCAACCTTGTCATAGCGTGACTGGAACCACGCCTTGTTCAGGTCAATCGAGTCGAAATAGACGATTGGCGCGATGGCATCGAAGAAGGCGAGCGATTCGGCTCCTGTTTCAGCGCAGATTGATTCGGCAAGTGAGTGCGCGGTAAGAGGGCCGGTGGCGATGATGGTTCGGCCCCAATCCTTGGGCGGCAGGCCGGTGATTTCCTCGCGCACGATGGTCACTAGCGTGTGGGCGGCAAGCTTTGCCGTCACGGCTTCGGCAAAGCCGTCGCGGTCAACCGCAAGCGCCGAGCCGGCTGGAACTTGATGCGCATCGGCGCAGGCCATTATCAGCGAGCCAGCAAGACGCATCTCGGCGTGCAGCAGGCCGACCGCGTTGGTGCTGGCGTCATCGGATCGGAACGAGTTGGAGCAGACGAGCTCGGCCAGACTGTCCGTCTTGTGCGCATCGGTGCCGCGCACGCCGCGCATTTCGTGCAGAATGACGGGAATGCCTGCGCTGGCGATCTGCCAAGCTGCTTCGGAGCCTGCAAGGCCACCGCCGATGATGTGGATTGGGTTTGTCATGCTGTGGCAGATATCAACATGCCCGGAAAAAACAACACCCGCCGGAGTGAACCGGCGGGTGTGGATCTGTGCCTCAAGCTTTTCGGGGAGGAGCGCTTGAAGCAACCCTGACTGCCGGGAGGGGCAGGCAAGGGATCAGCTACTGTATTGGTCAGGCGGCCGAGCGGCGGGCAACAAACGGAATGTCGGCGCGGTTGATGCCGAGATCGTTCAATTCACGCGAAGAAAGCTTGCCGAGCTCGGCAACGGTTTCACGGTAGCGGCGCCAGTTGTTGTAAGAGCGGACGAGGTTCATTTTGGTCTTCCTTTTTGAATTCTGCTGGTCTCGATTGACCGATGGCGCTCATGTAGGTGGCAATTGCACAAAAATGTAGCGCTGGTTTCGCATTGCAGCATTGCGTAATTTGCATAGCAAATCAATTAGTTAACTCATATTTGCAATTCTGTTCGAAATGTGGCGGATTTGGAGCGGATTGATGATGGCGACATGCGCTGTCGCTCGACTGACAATTTTGAGGCAATTTGTTGCGAAAATCCTCGCCCAAAAGACAACACCCGCCGGGGGAGGAGGATCCGGCGGGTGTCGTTTTGGGTTGGCTGGAAACTGGGAGGAGGAGTGTCCCCAGCCGTCTACCGGATCAGCCTGGGAGGAGGATGGCTTCACCGAAGTTCTGGAACCGGACCTACGGTTCCTTATTCATTGACCAAAAGATAAAACTTTAAAGCGCTGTTGAATAGGCATATTTTTGCATTACAGCCATGCATTTTGTGCAATGCACAAAAGATGGAGCGCCGAAAAACATATCACAATCAGTTAGATAGTGCTTTGCGTTAAGTAAGCTCAACATGACATTGCGCAGTGCAGCATGGACGGGAAGACGGCGTGATACAGAAGGCAAAAAGCCCGCCGGTTTTTCCGTCGGGCTTATCGTTTGGATTTTTGTTGGCATCAATCCACCCCGTGAGGGCGGACCGCCGCGACATTACTTGACAGCGTCGCGTGCGATGCGGGTGATGTCGGCGCGGCCGATACCCATGTCAGCCAACTCACGGTTCGACAGACGGACGAGTTCACCAACGGTTTCGCGGTAGCGGCGCCAGTTCTGATAAGAACGCACGATGTTCATGGCTCTTTCCTTTCTTTCTTTAGTGCCAGCCAGTATGCTGACGAAACGGAAGGTAGGCGTCGCTACAAACGATTAGAAGGGTTTATGTTGCATCGCAGCAATGCACTATGCGCAATGCTTAACTTTAAAAACGTAACGATTTCGTCATAAACAGGTCATTTTATGCCGTGGTTTGGCCTCAATCTATGCGATTTGCACATAGATTGAGCAATTGCACGATATCAGGCAAGCTTGACGCAACGGAGGGCAGGACATGAGATTCCCCGGTGCGCGGCACAAGGACATCGAGCGATGGGTTCAAAAGGGACTCATTGATCCCGCAACGGCCAAACGGCTGAATGCCGAGCTTGATGATTCAAGCGGCGGATTCGGGCTTGGTGGTGTGCTGGCGGTGTTTGGCGCGCTTCTGCTCGGTGCTGCCATATG
>JANMQE010000472.1:0-3737 GCA_031370195.1 Phyllobacteriaceae bacterium | reverse complement strand
GACAAGTACGCGCAGATCGCGGGCGAGGTCTGCATCGGAATCATCTATGGATTGGTTTTGGCACACAAGGCACCGGAGTTCTGCCGAGATCGCCCGCGCGCGTTGTTCGAGCACAGGATCCTTCAACGCTTCGCCGGGATTCCAAGCCTGTGCCGCGATGACCGAGAGCAGAATACAAATCGCAGCAAGCGCGCCGCGAAGCATTGGCCGCGTCATTGCGCTGCCACTGCGGCGATACGGCTCGCAGCCTTTGGAGCCCCGACGCGCAATCGCCTGTCGGACAGTGAGGCCACTGCCCCTAAAACCATCAGAACCGCGCCAAACCAGATCAGCGTCACCAGCGGCTTCCACCAGATGCGCACGACGGTCGAGCCGTCGTTCGCGTTGTCGCCAAGCGACACATAGACCTGGCTTAGCCAATGCGTATCAATACCGGCTTCCGTTGTCGGCATGCCGCGTGCAACATATTGCCGCTTTGATGAGATCAGTGTTGAAACTGCCTCCCCGTCCTTGCCAGTCAGGTGAAAAGCGCCTTGCAGTTCGGAATAATTCGGACCAGTGAAAGGTGTCAAGTCATCAAACGTCAACGTGTAGCGCGCGATTTCCACCTTGTCGCCGGGCCTCATCGTCAGAACTGTCTCGGTGCCAAAGACGCTGACGATGACAATGCCAAGTGCGGTGACGCCCATGCCGAGGTGGCCGAGAAATGTCCCGAACACAGAACGCGGCAAACCTGAAAGGCGGGATACTGCAACGCGGACCGTATTGCTTCCGAAGCCCGCCTTGCCCAACAGATCAGCGAAGCTTCCTGCTATTGCCCAAATCGCGAGGCCGACACCAAGCGCCGCCAGAACTGGTGCGCCCGTCGCCACATACAACATCACGAGCACTGCAAGAAGTGCAAGCCCGAACGCCCACATGAGCCGCTGTCCGGCTGCAAAAAGGTCACCGCGCTTCCAGGCAAGCAGCGGACCAAATGGAATTGCCATCAGCAATGGCACCATCAACGGCCCGAACGTGAGATTGAAGAACGGCGCACCGACGGAGATTTTCTGTCCGGTCAACGCCTCCAGAAGCAGCGGGTAAAGCGTGCCGGTCAGCACGGTCGCCGCCGAGATTGTCAAAAACAGATTGTTGAAAACCAGCGCGCCTTCCCGCGAAATAGGCTGGAACAGCCCGCCCTGTTCGATCTGGCTTGCGCGCAGTGCAAACAGCGTCAGCGCTCCTCCGACAAAAATGCACAGTATGACCAGAATGAACAGACCGCGACTGGGGTCTGACGCGAAGGAGTGAACGGAAGTCAGAACGCCGGAGCGCACCAGAAATGTGCCAAGGAGTGAAAAGGAGAAGGTGATGATTGCCAGCAGCAACGTCCAGATTTTCAGCGCTCCGCGCTTTTCCATCACGACTGCCGAGTGCAAAAGCGCCGTGCCGGTTAGCCAGGGCATGAACGAGGCGTTCTCGACCGGATCCCAGAACCACCAGCCGCCCCAGCCAAGTTCATAGTAAGCCCAATACGACCCCATCGCGATGCCTGCGGTCAAAAACATCCAGGCCGCCAGCGTCCAAGGCCGCACCCATCGCGCCCAAGCGGCGTCAATCCTGCCGTCAATCAGTGCCGCCACAGCAAAAGAGAACGCCACTGAAAACCCGACATAGCCTAGATAAAGCAGCGGCGGATGGATCGCCAGACCGAAATCCTGCAGCACCGGATTGAGGTCACGTCCCTCCATCGGTGCGTTCGGCAGCCGGGCAAACGGGTTTGAGGTTGCCAGTATGAACAGCAAAAACGCGCTGGCGATAAGGCCCTGCACGGCGAGCACATTTGACTTCAAACGGTCAGGAAGATTTGCGCCAAAGAGTGCAACCAAGGCACTGAACAATGTCAGGATAAGCGCCCAGAGCAGCATTGAGCCTTCATGGTTGCCCCACACGCCTGACACTTTGAATATCAACGGAATCTTCGTGTGCGAGTTTTCAAACACGTTGATGACTGAAAAATCGGAACTGAAATGGGCGTGCATCAACGATGCAAAAGCCAACGCCACGCATGTGAACACGGTCAACGTGACATTGCCTGTCGCTTGAAACATGCGGACGTCGGCAACACGCGCTGCGGCAAACCCCAGCATTACCTGCGCGGCCGAAAGTGCCAACGCCAAAACAAGGGCAAAATGACCGAATTCAACGATCACGCTTGGTCTCCATCACGCAAACACCGAATTCTGCCACATCACTTGCCCTGCCAAATGCCTTTTTCTTTCAGACTGTCCGCCACTTCCTTCGGCATGTAATTCTCGTCGTGCTTTGCCAAAACCGTGTCAGCAACAAAGGAACCGTCAGCAGCCATCGCTCCCTCGGCAACGACACCCTGTTCCTCCCGGAACAGGTCCGGGAGAATGCCTGTGTAGGACACCTTGACCGTTTTGATTGTGTCCGTCACCACAAAAGACACACTCGTCCCCAGCCCGCGCTCCACCGATCCCTTTTCCACCAAGCCACCAAGCCGAAGCCGTTGCCCCGCTGCTAGCGGCATTTCAATCAGGTCCGAGGGCGTGCGGAAAAATACAATCTCCTGCCGCAATGCGAACAGGACAAGTGCTGCCGCCGCAGCAAGAATCGACAGTCCACCGCCAATCACGGCCAGCCGTTTTTGCTTTCTGGTCATGGTCTCTCCAAGTCCAGTTCCTTTGCCAGCGCGTTGATCTGTGACAAAGCACCATCATTTCCCGCCAGACCCACCCGCGCACGCAGCACTGCGGCCACCGCGTCGTCCGGCTTTTTGAGCATTGCGTATGAACGGATCAAACGCAGCCAGCCGTCCTTGTCTGCAGGATTGGCCACCATCTTGGCGTCAAGACCGGCAACCATGCCTTCAATCATCGCCGAGCGGTCAGCGTCAGACATGACGGCGGCATTTGCCACGTCAGCCTGTGTCGGTCCGGACACCGTTTGGTCAGCTGATGCTGTTGCTGCAGTGTCAAGCTGGGCAATCGAACGCTCCACGATACCCCGCCACGGCGCATTTGGTGGAGATGATACCAATATCTGCGAGAATTCCACCTTGGCCTCGGCAAACTTGCCTTGCTGCGCCAAAGCCGTCGCGAGGTAGATTTTCGGCTGCGGATCGCTTGGCGCCAAGGCGCTGGCGCGCCTGAAAGCAGTTAACGCATCAGCGCCTATCATTCCGCCATTCAGCCCCGCCAGCGCCTCACCCAAGCCGATTTCGCTTTTGACACTGGGCCCGTTTGTCTGCGCTGATTTCTTGAATGCCGACGCTGCCTTGTCAAACTGTCCTGTCCTCAGATAGATCGGCGCAATCACTTCCCACCCTTTGCCATCGTTGGGGTTGGTGTCAAGGTACTGTTCGGTCTTGGCAATGAGAACTTCGAGTGATGCCTGTCCTGACGGCGTTTCAAGCCGCGCGAGGAATGGCTGGTCGGGAAGTGCTGGCGATCCGGTGAAACCGTAAATGCCCCAGGCTGCCAGCGGCACAAGCAGCGCCGCCATGATGGCAACTTTTTTGACGTTCCGCGACCCGTCTGCCGCAACAGATGGCGTATCATTCAGGGTTAACTTCAGAATGCGACGCGAAACCTCAGTGCGTGCCGCATTGGCGTCATCCGTGCCGATGATACCTCGTTTTTCATCATCGACGATTTCGCGCAACTGATCCTTATAAACTTCAAGGTCGTTCGCGTCCGGCGCAAGCGCCACCGCAACTGACGCCGACTGAC
>JANMQE010000236.1:0-1684 GCA_031370195.1 Phyllobacteriaceae bacterium | reverse complement strand
CGGGTTGGGTTGCCCGCGACGCCGCTTCGCGAAGCGAAATGACCAGTTGCTCCACTGGGAAATGCGTAGCTTGCTTGAACGTGATCGCCCGCCAACGGGCCGATTCCCTCGGCGCCTGGAACGACATCCGCTTGGGTGACTCTGTGACCCTTGTTTAAAACAGAAGAAGTACAAGTCGTGGCATCGCCGCCAGCCAAAGTTCGCATCAAGCCGAAAATGTGCGAACCAAGAACCCACAGATCCTCACCTCCGCCGCGACGATCTTCTTTGCCTCGTCCACGCAATTCTAAAACGTCTCCAATTTCACCATTTTCGATCAGTGCACGAACAACGTCCAGCACCGGTGAGTATTGGCTGATATGAGCGATACCCAATTTAAGTCCGCGTTGGTCCAGTTCCTTGATTGCGTTGTCGCATTCCAGTAAGGTTGGGCAAAACGGCTTCTCCATGTAGATGTGGCAACCGGCCTGCGCGGCGGCGACGATCATGTCGTGATGTTGGTCGACCCAACGCGGGCAGATCGCCACCACGTCTAACTTTTCTTGCGCCAACATTTCGCGGTAGTCGGCATAAGTCTTCTTTGGATTGGTACGCTTGCTAGCTGCGGCCCGGCCATTGGGGTTCTCATCCGCCAAAGCAACGATCTCCACGTTGGGCATTTTCGTAAATGCGACGTCAACGCCGTGACCATAGTCTCCTTTGCCCGTGCTGCCGATGATTCCTACACGAACTTTTCCCAAGTTCGCCGCGCGCGTTCTTGAAACAAGCGAGGTCGCCAAGATGCCCGCGGCCACTGTCGAGGAGCTGCCTTTCAAGAACTTGCGTCGAGTCGAACTTGGCATGAAAGCAGTCCTGGGTTCGTAGGAAGTTAGTTGATGGAGAGGCTGCACACTATCAAGATTCGATTTAAGTTGCGTACCGAAGTTATCGTCGGCGAAAACAAAACATCGAAGAATTCCCTTGGCTTCAAAATCTGGACCGACACTAGTATACTCTGGTGAAGCAGATGGATCGAGAACCCCCAAAAATTGGTTGATTCCAGATGATGTTGCTAGCTCCACACGAACTCGCAAAGTTCTTCAAGTTGCACATGGCGCTAATGTTCTTCGTGAACCAACGCCTCAATGTAGTTCCAAATAAGATTGCTACGCCGGAGGAATTCGCCGTCCTTCCGTCAATGACGGCTTGATGAAAAGCTACAACATCTCGTTTGGCCCCGGCATCCGTGCTCTCGGAGGCACCAGCTCTTCGCGAAACTTCGGCAATGGCCAAAGCTGCTAGATTCCCGAATACAAGTAGCATCCCAGCGGCGACGAATGGAATGCATGCAACCTTTCCAGGATGAATGCCAATGCTCTTGGCTTGGCGAAAGAACGCGGGAGTTGCTATCAGTGCGATAATCAAAAGCAAGAGCATGGTCGGCGTTCCTAGCGATATGCAATCCACATTCCAATTCCAACAACAGTTCCTGCAATCAATCCTAAAACTGCGAGCGAGTAGAGCATCGGCAAGACGTCCAATGGATGCATCGGTGAAAGTAGATGAGAGATATATCCACCTCCAACAGCGATGATCGGCCCGATGAACACCGAAGAAATCGGCATCAAGAATCCACGTTTTGGAACTTCTTTCGACTCGGCCCTGGTCGAAGATTTTGCATCAAAAACAGCCGAAAGAACAAAAA
>JANMQE010000470.1:0-2393 GCA_031370195.1 Phyllobacteriaceae bacterium | reverse complement strand
GGTTAACGGACGTGGTATTGCCTACAAGCATCCGCTCGGCGTTCCGGCCAGCCCCAGTCTTGCGGCTGTGCGCGCGCTTCTCGCAGCGTCCGATTGCGTCATTGCCGTCGGGACCGAGTTTGGCGAGACCGACTATGACATGTATGCCAACGGTGAGTTCCCGAGGCTGAAGTCCGTGATCCGCATCGACATTGATGCGGCGCAGATCATGCGGCGTCCGCACGCGATCGGCTTGAACGGCGATGCCAAGGCGATAGTTGCGGCGCTTTTGCCGATGCTGGACGCACGCGGTTCGTCCACTGGAGCAATGCTTGCGGTGTCGGCACGAAATGCCGCCAAAGAGGAAATCGGTCCACGGCTTCGCATACATGTTGATGTCGTGAAGATCATCCGCGACACGCTGCCGAATGCGCTGATTGTCGGCGATTCAACGCAGCCCGTTTACGCGGGGAATTTATACCATGACCACGACCGTCCATTCGGCTGGTTCAATTCGGCGACCGGGTTCGGCGCACTTGGCTACGCGGCACCTGCTTCCATTGGCGCGCAAGTTGGTGCGCCCGGTTCTACCGTTGTTTGCCTGACCGGCGACGGTGGTTTGCAATTTTCACTCGCGGAGCTTGGCTCAGCAGCGGACATAGACGCACCCGTCATCTTCGTCGTCTGGAACAACAATGGCTACCAGGAAATCGAGACATCAATGGTGCAAGCCAGTATCAAGCCGGTCGGCGTCACGCCTTCGGCACCGGACTTTGTCACGGTTGCAAATGCTTATGGCATTGCGGCTTCCAGACCGAAGTCGCTTGGCGAGTTTGCTGAAGCGTTGAAGACTGCGCGAGACAGCAAAGCGCCGTACTTGATCTGCCTCGACGAAAGTGTGGCCGAAGGGGCTGCGCAATCTTAAAGCAGGTCAATTGTCAAGACTTGGTGTAACCCCTTGCGCACTGGTCAAAAGCCGGACCAGTATGAGCCAACACAAATCAGTTTGACAATTTTGGTGACTGGGCGGGAACTCAGCCATCACACATGCCGGAGGAAACCATGTCTGTAAAATCACCGGGTTCGGATACGCTCCGGCAGGAAGCGCTGGACTATCACGAGTTTCCAAGGCCCGGAAAGCTGGAGATCCGTGCCACCAAGCCGATGACGACAGGACGCGACCTGGCCCGCGCCTATTCGCCGGGTGTGGCGGAAGCCTGTCTTGAGATCGAGAAAAATCCTGCAGATGCGGTGCGTTACACTGCCAAGGGCAACCTTGTCGCGGTTATCTCCAATGGCACTGCGGTGCTTGGCCTTGGCGATCTTGGCGCGCTTGCCTCCAAACCCGTGATGGAAGGCAAGGCGGTGCTGTTCAAGAAGTTCGCCAATGTCGATTGCTTCGACATTGAAGTGAACGAGACTGATCCCGTAAAGCTGGCGGAGATCGTCATCAAGCTGGAGCCAACATTCGGTGCGATCAATCTTGAGGATATCAAGGCGCCGGAGTGTTTCACCGTCGAGCGCATCTGCAAGGAGCGGATGAACATTCCGGTGTTCCATGACGACCAGCACGGCACGGCAATTGTCGCGGCTGCCGCTGCGTCCAATGCGCTGCGCGTTGCGGGCAAAAAGATTGAAGACATCCGCGTGGTGGCGCTCGGCGCGGGCGCGGCGGGCATTGCATGCCTCAAGATGCTGAAGGTGATGGGCGTGCGGCCCGAGAACATTTTGATGCTCGATTCCAAGGGCGTGGTGCACACGGCGCGCAACAACCTCACCGAGGAAAAAGTTGAGTTTGCGCAGAACACGCACTTGCGCACACTTGATGAAGCGCTTGTTGGCGCGGACCTGTTTCTCGGCGTCTCCGGCCCCGGTCTGCTGACTGCCGAAATGGTCGCCAAGATGGCCAAAACGCCGATCATCTTCGCGCTTGCCAATCCGACGCCGGAGATCATGCCGGACGAGGCGCGGCGCGGCGCGGCGGATGCGTTGATAGCCACCGGGCGCTCGGACTTTCCCAATCAGGTCAACAATGTGTTGTGTTTCCCGTTCATCTTCCGTGGTGCGCTGGATGTCGGGGCGACGCAGATCAATGACGCGATGAAGCTTGCCTGCGTGGAAGCGATTGCCGGTCTTGCCCGCAAGACGGCCTCGGCAGAACTCGGTCAAGCCTATCAGGGCGAGCGGCTGACATTTGGCGCGGACTATCTCATCCCCAAGCCCTTCGACCCGCGCCTGCTGCCGACCATTGCGCTCGCCGTCGCAAAAGCGGCGATGGATAGCGGTGTGGCGACCCGGCCAGTTGATCTTGAAGTCTACGAGCGCAGCCTGCAGGGACAGGTATTCAAATCCTTTGGCGTCATGCGGCGGGTGTTTGAAACCGCTCGTGCCTCCAAGCGGCGGATTGTTTTTGC
>JANMQE010000465.1:0-3117 GCA_031370195.1 Phyllobacteriaceae bacterium | reverse complement strand
TTCAGTCGTTATGCGAAAGCCGGTTGGCAGTGTCCGACTGTCTAGCTTCAAGATGAAGTTCGAGCCAATCTTCTGATCCGGCAGCATGGCGCAGGGCACATGATACTGACCGTTTTTGTCAGTGGTGATGAGCTCTCCCTTTACCGTCGCCAGACGCACGCCTGCGATCCCAAGCTCGCCTTCGTCCTGATAGCCGTTTGAATTGCGGTCATCGAACACCTTGCCGATCACATCGCCGCAATCGAACACGGCCTCGGTCATGATGCGGATGGTTGCACTGCCACCGGTTCCGACGCGCTCGCCTGTCACAGCATCGACGGCAAAGGCATTGTTGACATATTCGCCCGGCGCGGCATTGACCGGGATGCGCAGTTGCAACACCGCGACGACCCGTCCCGAGGCCGGGATTGTGACCGATGGCAGCCTGATTGACCTGCCAGTGACAATTGCTGTCACAGGAGCGCCGTCCAGAGTTGCGGAATTTTCCACAAACGCGAAACCTGCTGGCATCTGATCGACCAGATTGAGACCGCCCGTTACGGAGCCGCCATTGTTGGTGGCCGTGATCGTGTAGGTCATCACGCCGCCACGAAGACCAATCTGGCTGCGGGCCGTCTTGGCTACGCTGACGTCGCCGGGCACAACGAGTATCGGATCAAGCGGAATGTGGTTGTGAACGACATTCGGATCGCCCGCCTGCAACAGGAATGCGAGGAAGTAGGTGGTCGCGGTGCTGCCGGTTGGAGCAGTATTCTGTGGCTGCACAGCGCACGAACCGCCGGACGTGCTGTCAACTGCGCAGATCGTTGCATCAAGCGGGCTCGTCTGCGGCAGAATGGACGTGGACGGCGCGGCGACATAACCGGCGGGCGCGACGATACGCAACCGGTACTCGCTCTGCCCGACCGGACACGCGGCGTTCACTCCCGCAAAGACGTCGAAGCGGTATTCGCCGTCCGCACCGGTTGTTTGCGGCTGTTGGGCAGGCGACGCGAAGCAGACCGCTGGCAGCGGCGTGCCGGAGGCGTTGGTCAATTCCAGCAAAGCACCGGCAATGGGTGCGCGCGTGACGCTGTCGTAGACGACGCCGGATGGATCAATCGGCAAATTGACGTCGACGATGACCGAAGAGGTGGTGACGTCGAATGTCCCGCGTCCCGACACAACATGGCCGGTCAAGGGGTCCATGGCGGCGATGGAGTAGCCGGTTCCCGTGAGAATCTTGTCAAACTCGTATGAGCCATCCGGCTTGGATGTTGTCGTGGCAACGACCAACCCGTTGCGCACCAGCTGGACCGTATATCCTCCAGCCAGAGGCTCACCGCTGTCAAACACGCCGTTGCTGTTGCTGTCCTCAAAGATGACGCCCGATACCCTGTTGGACGGAATTTCGACCGTGATCACGACATCCGCTGTGTCGCAATTTGTTGGGTTCAATATCTCACAGACTGTGTAGCTGACAGTATATGGACCTTCCGGAATGTCGGCTGCGACTGTCACTGTGCCGTCAGCGTTGACGGTCAGCGGGCCGGTGGTGACTGGTGTGATGGCTACATCTGCAGCAACAATGGCAACGCCGTTCAGCGTATCGTTGGTCAGGACATTCAGTGAGGGAACCGTGCCACCGGTCAGGCCGTTGGCTTTGCCGGTGTCATTCACGGCGTTGATGACCGGAGCGGCGACGGTGACTGATGCGATGGCGGTGTCACAGTTCGTAGGGTTGAGCTTCTCGCAAATGCGGTAAGTGATTGTGTATGTGCCAGCAACGGTGTCAGGGACAACCGAGACGACGCCGGTCGAAAGGTTGATCGTCACATTTGGGTTGGACGACGGCGTAACGATTGTCGCAGTGATATTGGCGGGGACGACCGCGACGCCATTCAGCGTGTCATCTACAAATGCAGTCAGCGCAGACGGCGCACCGGTCAGCCCGTTGATGCCCGTCACGATGTTGTCATTGGCAACAATGGCCGCCGCACCGACCGTGACCACAACATCCGCCGTGTCGCAATTCGCCGGGTTCAATATCTCACAGACGGTGTAGCTGACCGTGTAAGGTCCAGCCGGTGTGTTGGGCGCGACGGTCACTGTGCCATTGGCGTTGACTGTCAGCGGCCCGGTGGTGACTGGCGCAATCGTCACGTCCGCCGGAACGATGGCAACGCCGTTCAACGTATCATTGGTCAAGACGTTCAGCGAAGGAACAACACCGCCGGTCAAACCATTGGCCGTGGCGGCGTTGTCAACGGCCACGATGACCGGCGCAATAACCGTTATCGTGGCGATGGCCGTGTCGCAGTTCGTCGGGTTCAGGTTCTCGCAAATCTGGTAGGTGATTGTGTAGACGCCCGCTGCCGTGTCAGGTGCGACCGAGACAACGCCCGTTGCCAGGTTCATTGTCACGTTCGGGTTTGTGGACGGTGTGACAATTGTCGCCGTGATGTTGGCCGGGACAATGGCGACGCCATTCAGTGTGTCGTTGGCAAAGGCCGTGATTGCGCTTGGCGCTCCGGTCAGACCGATTATGCCGGCGGCACTGTCGTCATTGGCGACGATTGCCGGAGCGGTAACAGTGATCACAACATCAGCCGTGTCGCAGTTCGTCGGGTTGAGAATCTCGCAGACAGTGTAGCTGACCGTATACGGACCCGCAGCTGTGTTCGGTGCGACGTTGACAGTGCCGACAGCATTGACCGTCAACGGACCGGTTGTGACCGGTGTTATCGTAACGTCAGCCGCGACAATCGCGACGCCATTCAGCGTGTCGTTGGTCAAAACGTTGAGCGCCGGAACCACGCCGCCTGTCAGTCCGTTCGCCGTGCCGGTATCGTCAACTGCTATGATAACCGGTGCGTTAACGGTCACTGACGCGACGGCGGTGTCACAGTTGGCCGGATTCAGGTTCTCGCAGATTTGGTAGGTGATGGTGTAGATGCCCGCCGCAGTGTCCGGTGCGACTGAGACAACACCTGTCGAAAGGTTCATCGTCACGCTCGGGTTTGTCGACGGCGTGACAATGGTCGCCGTGATGTCAGCCGGAACGACCGCAACACCATTCAGCGTGTCATTGGCAAATGTGCTCAGCGCGGCTGGCGCACCTGTCAGACCGTTGATGCC
>JANMQE010000215.1:0-12570 GCA_031370195.1 Phyllobacteriaceae bacterium | reverse complement strand
CGGCGGAACCCGAGATTGAGGCTTGTGTGGCGCTGCTGCTGATCACGCATGCGCGGCGACGTGCGCGGGTGGGAGAGGATGGCGCGACCGTCGCTCTGATGCATCAGGACCGGGCGCTTTGGGCTCACAACGAGATAGCGGAAGGTCTGGCACTGCTTGATCGCGCTGTGTCAAGAGCGACGCCGGGGCCTTACCAGATCAAGGCGGCGATTGCGGCCTGTCATGTTGACGGCGACGGAGCGGACTGGGCGCAAATTGCGGCGCTCTATGACACTCTGCTGCGGTTTGAGCCGACGCCGATTGTCGCGCTGAACAGGGCTGTGGCGTATGCGGAAGTTGGGCGCTGCAACGTGGCACTTGGCATGCTGGAGGCACTGCGCGAAGAGTTGGCGGATTATCAGCCGTTTCATGCCGCGCATGCGGATATGCTGGCGCGCGGAGGCGATGCCTCGGGCGCGCGGCGCGCTTACGACAAAGCAACTGAGCTGGCGGCATCGGAGGCCGATGTGGCGTTTCTTAGGCGCAGACGGGCAGTGCTTGACTGACAAGGCTGAGGCACCGTGCCACCAGATCTACGATTGCGCAGTGCATTGGGTGGCGATTTGATTGCCGGTACAGGTGGAGCACGGAGAATGCGCCATGTGGGCCGGGGCCACGGCAAGAGCGGCGGTTATCGCACCATTCATTATTTCGGTGGTGACCAGGTGCCTTTGTTTTTGTTGGCGATGTATGGAAAAGGCGAGAAATCAAATTTGACTCAGGCGGAGCGAAGTCAACCTGGTGCCACAGTTCGCGACTGGGAGCAGAGACGCCGCCATCCGGACAAGATTGCCACGAGCCTGCTCAAGGTTATTGATCATGCGCCTGAGACGGTGGAGCGGGCGATCAAGGCTGGGTAGGCAAACCTATTTCAGCACCGCCTTCATTTCCATCATGAACTGGCTGCTGGAGAAGGATGCCTGATCCATGCCGGCGTTGGCGGCGGCCATACCTTCCAGCAACATGGACGCGACGATTTCTGACTGTGCGAGTTGCTTGTCGCCGTTCATGTCCCAACGGGTGAATATCGCGCTGCGGGCGGCGCTGTATTGGTCCCCTCGCGCCATGGTTTCGGCAAGCGGAGCAAAGCCCATATTGAAGGTCTGGAATTCGTCGATGCTGGCGCCGCCGCTGCTGTCGGCATCAAGCGCGGCAAAGACCTGGCCGGCAATGGCCGCGATTTCGGCGGCGCCGGCCTTTCCGTCGCCGTCGCTGTCAAACACTTTGAAGCTGGTGGCCTCTACAGTTGCAATATCGGCATCCGAAGCTCCGGCCGCCACTATCGCGGCTACGAAGAACATTGAGCTGGTCATCAAACCGGTCAAAAACTTGCGCATGGTGATCATCCAAATGAAAACTGATTTGCTTTTGGTAGCGAAGTTTTATGGCTTTGTCGAACGGGTGTGCCCGAATGAGTGGATGTTTCCTTCGGCGGCTGTTTGCGGCGATTCACCCTTTGGATTGACGTTCATCAAGCCGGCTGATGACGGAGGATGCAGGAGGGACTGGACGCCCGCCGACCCGTTTATTGCAACAACTCGTAGTCAATCTCCATGAACTTTGCCACTGCCGAAATCCAGCGGTCTTGGACGAAGGCTGTGTGGTCGGCGTGATCATTGTAAGCTGTGTAGGCTGCCTGATCAGCGAATTCCATTGAGAAGCCGAAGTCGAAATCGTTCTTCCTGCTGGTCTGGCGCAGCTGTTCGAATTTTTCGACGCCGGGGATGGTGGCGAGGATTTTGGCTGTTTCGAGGAAGGATTTCTCCTCCGCCGAGCCTGCGGCATGTTTCAGCTTGAAGACGACGGTGTGGCGGATCATCTCGTGTTCCTCATTTCATTCATTTTGGCAGCGGTAACAGCGGCGCTTGCGTTGGGCAAGGACGCGGATTCAGGCGGTATTGTAACGGATTGTTAACCCTAACAACCAATAAATGAAGGGTCTGCGGCGAGAGGAGCTGACGATGGCCCGACTCCCTACCCATTTCCCCTGCAATCCCATTGACGCCCAATAATGCCCATGATACCCGTCACATCATCAAGCGTTCCGGCAAGCGTTGATTATCACACATGGGGGATTGCCCGCTGCGTTCATGGCGGGAAGGGTGGCGAAGGCTGCTCTGAAAAAGTCCGTGCGATCAATGACTTCGGGACAAATGCCTTGCGGTTTGCAACGACCGGGCGGGCGGGGGTCGATATGAGGGGCTTTCCCTGGCGGGGAGCGGGTTTTGTAGCGAGTGATGGACCGTTTCCTTTCAACAGCAATCATGAACATCGACGCGAAAGGCCGCGTTTCGGTGCCCGGGCGGTTCCGTCAGGTGATTTTGGCGCGCGGCTATCAGGAACTCTATGCACTGCGATGTCTCGACATTGCGGCGCTGGATGTGGGCGGACCGGATTTGCTGGACGCGTACGAGGCGCGGATCGCGTCGGAGGACCCGTTTTTGCAAACGGCGGACGACATGTCGTTCTTCATCCACGGGGACGGGGACTTTCTGAAGCTGGATTCGGAAGGGCGGTTGCAGGTTTCCGACTTTATCCGCCAGCACACGAAACTTACGGACAAGATTGCCTTTGTCGGGCGGGGGAAACATTTCCAGATCTGGGAGCCGGGGCGGCTCTTGGACTACAGCGCGGACGTGCGCGTACGGCTTTTGAGATTGCGACAAGTCAAACTTTCACAGCCAAGACTTGGCGCAGCGCAAGGAGAGCCGGAATGATGACGGGCCACGGTGCGGGCCTTGCCGGCGCCGATGGCGGACCGGCCCGTCACATTCCGGTGCTTCTTGACGAGGTGGCGGCAGCGGTCGCCGCCAAGCCTGGCGAGACCGTGATTGACGGAACATTCGGTGCTGGCGGTTATGCCAAGCGCATCCTGGCTGATGGAGCCAGTGTCATCGGCATTGACCGCGACCCGGACGCGATCGAAGCAGGGCAGGCGCTGGTAGGGAACAGCGACGGCCGGCTGCGGCTTTGGCAGGGCGCATTTGCCGATATGGAAGAGGCAGCTGAAGGTGCATTGGTCGATGCGGTGATGCTCGACATCGGCGTGTCTTCGATGCAGATCGACGAGGCGGAACGCGGGTTTTCGTTTTTGCGCGACGGGCCGCTTGACATGCGCATGGCGCAGGACGGCGTCAGCGCGGCAGACGTGGTGAACCGTGCCAAGGTTGGCGATCTGATCCGGATCATCGGGATTTTGGGCGAAGAGAAGAATGCCAGCCGAATTGCCAAAATGATTGAGCGCGAGAGGTCTGTGAAGCCGTTTGCGACGACCAGGCAATTGTCGGCGGCAATTGAAAAGCTGATCCCGCGTCGGCACGACGACCGCATTCATCCTGCAACGCGGACATTTCAGGGCTTGCGGATTTATGTCAACGACGAGCTTGGCCAACTGACCGAAGCGTTGCTGGCGGCGGAGCGGGCGTTGAAGCCGGGCGGGCGGCTGGTGGTGGTGTCGTTCCATTCGCTGGAAGACCGGATCGTCAAGAAATTCCTTGCTGACCGCGCCGATGCCGGGACCGGATCGCGACATTTGCCGCAAGTCGTGTTCAAGGCGCCGACATTCTCGCTGCCTTTCAAGGGCGCGGTGGAGGCTGGCGAGGCGGAACTTGCCGCCAATCCGCGTTCGCGCTCGGCCAAGCTTCGTGCAGGTATCCGCACTGAGGCGCCCGCCAGACATGATTCAGACTTTGCCGGACTCCCGAACCTTCCCGACAGCCGCACATACCGGAGCACCTGATGCTGAGAACCATCGACATCATCATGATCCTTGTGATGGTATCCGCAGCAGCGGTGACATACCGCATCAAGGCGGAGTCTGAAGAGGAATTGCGCCAAGTGCGCAAGATCGAGCGGCAGATTGCCGAGGAAGAAGATTCCATCGATCTTCTGAAAGCAGACTGGAGTCTTTTGACGCAGCCGTCGCGCATCCAGAAGCTTGTTGATGCGCACAAGGATGCGCTTGGGCTTCAGGCGACAGATTCACATCAGGTGACGGACTTGTCTGCCGTGCCGGAAAAGGGCCTCGCGGCGGACGAAGGCGACGCGATTGCCGATGCCATCGCAGCTGATGAAAGTGGCGAGCCGGTGAAAGTGGCGAAGAGCAAGCCAGCATCGAAGAAGCCCGTGGTTGACGCGCAAGAGACCCAAGAATCGCTCGAAGACCTGATTGCCGGGGATGATGTTTCGACAGGGAGTGTCGAAGAATGATCGGCAAATTCGTCAAACGCGCAGAAGCGACGCTCGAAGAAGGGCCGATCCTTATAGACGAGCCTCGCAAGAGCGCCGACCGGACGCGCAACCGCGTGATGATCGCGATGGCCTGCTTTACTGCGATTTACGGCGTGATTGGCGGGCGGCTGATTTACTTTGGCATGCAGGATGTTGACAGCGGCTACACGGGGTCAATTGCGCAGAGTGTTGCCGCGCGGCCTGACCTGACTGATCGAAATGGCGAGATATTGGCGACGGATATCAAGACGGCTTCGCTCTATGCCGAGCCAAAGCGGATTGTCGACGCCGACGAAACGCTGGAAATGTTGACAAGCGTCATTCCGGATCTCGATCAGGAACAGACCTACCGCAAACTGAAGAGCGGGCTTGGATTCATTTGGCTCAAACGGCAGATGACGCCCAAGCAGCAGAGCATGGTAATGAAGCTTGGCCTGCCGGGCATCGGGTTCCGCTCGGAGAAGCGGCGGTTTTATCCGGGTGGCTCGACGGCTTCGCACATTGTCGGGCTGGTGGATGTTGACAACAAGGGCATAGCGGGGATGGAGCGCTATGTTGACAAGAGCGGGCTTTCCGACCTGCGCGATGCGGGGTTCACGACAGAAAAGGAACTCGAGCCGGTCAAGCTGTCGATTGACCTGCGCGTGCAGCATGTGCTGCGCGACGAAATCGGCAAGGCCATGGAGCGCTACCGGGCGATTGCCGCTGGCGCTGTGGTACTGGACATTCATACCGGTGAAGTGCTCGGCATGGCCTCGCTGCCGGATTACGACCCCAACAACCCCTTCAATGCGCTGGAGAAAGACCGGCTGAACCGGATGTCGGCCGGTACATTCGAGATGGGTTCGACGTTCAAGACCTTCACGACGGCGATGGCGCTGGATGAGGGCAAGGTGACGCTTCATTCAAAGTTTGACGCCTCGAAACCGATCCGGATCGGCGGGTTTACAATCAATGATTTCCACGGCAAGCGGCGGGTGCTGAGCGTGCCGGAGATTTTCATATTTTCGTCGAACATCGGCACGGCCAAAGAGGCGGATCTGGTCGGCACGGACAACCATCGGGCTTTCCTGCACAAGATCGGGCTTCTGTCAAAAATGGAGACTGAAATTCCCGAGGTGGCAAAACCATCCGAGCCGAAGGAATGGAAAAAACTCAACTCGATCACGATCTCGTTCGGCCATGGTGTTTCGACGACGCCGCTTCAGACGGCAGTTGCGGCGGCAGCGTTGATGAATGGCGGCAAGCTGATCCAGCCGACATTTCTGCCCAGAACGCGGGAAGAGGCGGATGCGGTGGCAGTGAATGTTGTGAAGGAACAGACCAGCGAGGCCATGCGCTATCTGTTCAGGATGAACGTCGAAAAGGGCTCTGGTCGCCAAGCTGCCGTTCCGGGCTATGATGTCGGCGGCAAGACCGGCACGGCGGAAAAGGTGGTGCGCGGACGCTATTCCTCGGACAAGCGCTTCAATGCCTTTCTTTCAGCGTTTCCGATTCGCGACCCGCAATATGTGGTGCTGGTGATTCTGGATGAGCCGAAGGCTGAAAAGGGCAAGGGCGGGGCGACTGCGGGATCGAATGCCGCGCCGACCGTTTCGGCAATTATCCGGCGTACGGCGGTATTTCTGGGGGTAAAGCCTGATTTTAGCCCAGATAATACGCCTTTGGCTCAGTCGTTGCGTTAGTGCACGAGCAGCGTAGACGCGTACAGGAATTGGTCGAACATGAAACTGGAAGCATTTGCTGACATTTTGAAAACGGATTCAGGGCTGGCAGCCGACGTTGCCGGGATCACCCAGGATTCGCGCAAGGCCGCGCCGGGTTTCCTGTTTTTCGCACTGCATGGGGTGAAGGCTGACGGGGCGAAGTTTGCTGCGGATGCAGTCGCAAAGGGTGCGCTGGCGGTTGTTGCGGCGACCGATGCAGACGTTGGGAAACTCAGCATTCCGGTAATCCGCGTTGCGGACCCGCGCCGGGCGATTGCGCTGTCTGCCGCGACATTTTACGGTCGGCAGCCGGAGACGATGATTGCGGTCACAGGCACCGCGGGCAAGACGTCCGTCGCCGGATTCACGCGCCAGATATGGGCGCATGGCGGCCATGCTGCGGCTTCCATTGGAACGACTGGTGTAGTGGCACCGGGGCGCAATGAGTATGGCACGCTGACGACGCCAGACCCGGTGGAATTGCACCGGCTCTTGAAAGAGTTGGCTGACGAGGGCGTGAGCCACGCGGCGATGGAGGCTTCGAGCCACGGGCTTGACCAATGCCGTCTTGACGGGGTGAAGCTGAAGGCTGGGGCGTTTACCAATCTGGGGCGCGATCATCTGGATTATCACCCGACGATGGATGCCTATTTGAAAGCGAAGTTGCGGCTGTTTGAAACATTGCTTGAGAAGGGGACGCCTGCGGTCATTTTTGCAGATGATCCGTTTACGGCACCTGTGGTCGAGGCATCGAAGAAAGCGGGACTTCAAGTGCTGACTGTCGGGCGCCATGGCGATTTCATCTCGATCAAGCGCGTTGAGCATGAGCGGCGCCGGCAGCGGGTGGAAGTGTCTTATGGCGGTCGGATCTATGAGATTGACCTGCCGCTGGCGGGGGAGTTTCAGGTGTCCAACGCGTTGGTGTCGGCTGGCTTGGCGATTGCCACGGGGGTGAATGCGGCGACGGCATTTGCGGCGCTGGAGCATCTGGAGGGTGCGCCGGGGCGGCTTGATCTGGCAGGTCAGACCAGAGATGGCGCGTTGATTTATGTGGATTATGCGCACAAGCCGGAGGCGTTGGAGAATGTTCTGACTTCGGTGCGGCCGTTTACGACCGGGCGAGTTGTGCTGGTGTTCGGGTGTGGTGGTGATCGCGACAAGGGCAAGCGGCCGATCATGGGCGAGATTGCTGCGCGACTGGCTGATGTGGTGATCGTGACGGATGACAATCCGCGCACGGAAATTCCGGCGCAAATCCGTGCTGAGATATTGGCTGCGGCGAGGGGTGCGAGCGAGATCGAAAACCGCGCGGAAGCTGTGCGAAAAGCGATCGAAATGCTGCGTGCGGGCGATACCTTGATTGTTGCTGGCAAGGGGCACGAAGAGGGCCAGACCATTGGCACCGTGACGCATCATTTTTCCGATCATGAGGAAGTGCGCAAGGCGCTGAAGGAACTTGGCGCATGAACATGCTCTGGACCTCACGGGCGATGATTGATGCAATGGGCGGGCGGCCTGTGGGGCAGATGCCGACGGGCGTGTCGGGGATTACCATCGACAGCCGTTCGGTCGAAAAGGGCAGCGCTTTTTTCGCCATCAAGGGCGACAATTTTGACGGGCATGATTTTGCCAGCGCCGCGATGGCGTCGGGTGCGGCGCTGGTGGTGGTGGCGGAATCGAAACTGCCGGCGCTTGGCAAACTGACGATGCCGATGATCGTGGTGCCGGATGTGTTGAAGTCGCTGGAGCATCTGGGCGTTGCCTCGCGGGCGCGCAGCAAGGCGCAGATCATTGCCGTGACCGGTTCGGCTGGCAAGACGACAACCAAGGAAGCTCTGCGGCATGTGCTGAGCGTATGCGGCAACGTGCATGCGTCTGCCGCCTCGTTCAACAATCATTGGGGCGTGCCGCTGTCACTGGCGCGGATGCCGGAAGACACGGACTATGGCGTGTTTGAAATCGGCATGAACCACCCGGATGAGATCCGGCCGCTGGTGAGATTGGTGCGACCGCATATTGCAATCATCACGATCATTGCGGCGGCACACCTTGGGCATTTCAAGAATCTGGACCAGATCGCACTGGCGAAGGCGGAGATATTCGAAGGTGTGGTCGAGGGCGGCCACGCGGTGTTGAACCGCGACGACAGCCGGTATCGCAAGCTGGCGCTTTTGGCCAAGGATGCGGGTATCGTCAAGATTCACGGGTTTGGCGAGCACCGGCAGGCAACCTACAAGCTGCTCAAATACAGACCGATGGCGGATTGCTCGGTGATCACGGCGCAGATTGCGGGGACGGATGTTGCCGTGAAGATCGGTGCACCGGGGCGGCATATTGTGCAGAACGCACTGGCGGTGATGGGCGCATCTTCGCTGGCGGGGGCGGACCTTGCCAAGGTTTGCCTGGCACTTGGGACGCTGCAATCCGAGAAGGGGCGCGGACGGAGGCACAAGCTCAAGGTCAATGGCGGGACATTCACGCTGATTGATGAGAGCTACAATGCCAATCCTGCCTCGATGGCGGCGGCGCTGCAACTGGCGGCCTCAATCCCGGTTGAAGGGCGCGGGCGGCGGATTGCCGTGCTGGGCGACATGCTGGAACTCGGCAAGCATTCAAAGAAATTACATGTGGAACTGGCTGAGCCAATCAAGTCATCGAACATGGACAAGGTGTTTCTGGCGGGGCCGGAAATGAAGGTGCTGGCAGATGCGCTGGCGTCAGACATTGAGCGCGAGTACCGGCCAAGCGTCGATGAGTTGAAGGCGGCGGTTGCGGCCACTATCCGCCCTGGCGACGTGGTCGTGGTCAAATCATCCAACGGGATCGGCTTTTCAAAGCTGGTCGAACATTTGCTGAAACAATTTCCACCGGTGATGCCGGCGCAAGAACCGGCCTGACGGGCACATAAGGGGTTACCAATCCATGCTGGCTTATCTGGCCGAAATATCCGATGCGGTCTCCGTATTCAATGTGTTCCGCTACATTACGTTCCGCACCGGCGGGGCGCTGATCACCGCTGCGATGCTGGTGTTCATTTTCGGCCAGCCGATCATCGACAGGCTGCGCGTCAAACAGGGCCGGGGCCAGCCAATCCGCGCGGACGGTCCGCAGACGCATTTCAAGAAGGCCGGGACGCCGACGATGGGCGGGCTGATGATCCTGTCGTCGATCCTTGCGACGTCGCTGATCTGGGCGGATTTGCGCAGCGGCTATGTGATCGTGGTACTGTTGGTGACGATTTGCTTCGGGGCGATCGGTTTTTATGATGATTATCTGAAGGTGACGAAACAGTCGCACAAGGGCTTTTCCGGCAAGGCGCGGCTGGGGCTGGAAGTCATCGTTGCGGGCCTAGCGGTATTTGCAATCAGCCAGATTGGAACTGCGCCGTTTTCGACATCGCTGACGTTTCCGTTTCTGAAGAATTTCCTGCTCGACCTTGGCTGGTTTTTCATTCCCTTTGGTGCATTTGTGATTGTTGGTGCTGGCAATGCGGTGAATTTGACGGACGGGTTGGACGGATTGGCGATTGTGCCGGTGATGATTGCAGCGGCGTCGTTCGGGGTTATCGCTTACCTGTCGGGCAATGCGGTGTTTGCCAACTATCTGCAAATCCACTTTGTGCTGGGCACAGGCGAACTCGCCGTTGTGCTTGGCGCGGTGATCGGCGCCGGGCTCGGGTTCCTGTGGTTCAACGCGCCGCCTGCGGCGATTTTCATGGGTGATACCGGTTCGCTGGCATTGGGCGGACTGATCGGCACTGTTGCGGTCGCGACCAAGCATGAGATTGTGATGGGTATCGTCGGCGGCTTGTTTGTCATGGAAGCGATGTCTGTGATCATTCAGGTTGGCTGGTTCAAGATGACCGGCAGACGGGTGTTCCTGATGGCGCCGATTCATCATCACTTTGAAAAGCTCGGCTGGACGGAAAGCCAAGTAGTGGTGAGATTCTGGATCATTTCGGTGATCCTTGCGCTGCTGGCTTTGTCCACGTTGAAGCTGCGGTAGGGCATTGATGATCCCGGCCACAACATTCAACGGCAAGCGGATGGCCCTGTTCGGACTGGGCGGGTCCGGCCTTGCAACTGCGCAGGCTTTGACGGCTGGCGGTGCGGATGTTGTGGCTTGGGATGACAATCCGGCGAGTGTCGAGAAGGCCAAGGCGCTCAGCATTGGAACAGGCGATCTGGCGAAGGCTGACTGGACGGGTTTTGATGCATTCTTGCTATCGCCCGGTGTGCCGCTGACGCATCCGAAGCCGCACTGGACGGTGGATCTTGCGCATGCGGCGAAGGTCGAGATTATTGGGGATGTTGAACTGTTTGCGCGTGAGCGGGCGGCGCATGCGCCCGACGCGCCATTTATCGCGATCACCGGCACGAACGGCAAGTCGACAACGACGGCGCTGATTGCGCATGTGCTGAAGTCTGCCGGACGGGATGTGCAGCTTGGCGGCAACATCGGCACTGCGGTGATGACCCTGGATGCGCCTGCTTCCGGCAAGTTTTATGTGGTCGAATGCTCGTCCTACCAGATTGACCTTGCACCTTCGATCCATCCGACAGCCGGAATTTTGCTGAATGTGACCCCCGATCATCTCGACCGGCATGGGGACATTGAGCACTACGCTGCGATCAAGGAGCGGCTGGTGGCGAACAGTGATACTGCCATCATCGGGCAAGACGATGAGTACTGCCTTGCCATTGCGGACCGGCTCGCGAATGCAGGCCGCGATGTTGTCCGCATCTCGAAGGATCAGGCGCTTGAGAGCGGGCTGTTTGCGGAAGGGTCGAAACTCTTGCAGAGCAGCGGCGGACATCGCCGTGAGATTTCAAACCTTGTCGGCATTGGCTCGCTGCGCGGCCAGCATAATGCGCAAAATGCACTGGCGGCGTTTGCGGCGCTGCGGTTTGTCGGGTTGAGCGATGCGGAAATCAACGCGGGGTTCAAGTCATTCCCCGGTCTGGCGCACCGGATGGAACAGGTCGGGTGGCTGGGCAAAGTGTTGTTTGTCAATGATTCCAAGGCGACCAATGCGGAAGCCGCTGCGCCTGCGCTCTCCAGCTTCCCGCGCATTTACTGGATCGCAGGGGGCTTGGCGAAAGAGGGCGGGATTGATGCGCTGGTGGATTATTTCCCGCGTATCGCCAAGGCCTATCTGATCGGCGAGGCCGCGCCGCAGTTTGCCGCGACAATCGGCACACGCGCTCCATTCGAGATATCCGGCACGCTGGCGCTGGCTGTCGAGCATGCTGCACGCGACGCGCACGGCGATGAAGCGGGCGAGCCGGTGGTTTTGCTGTCGCCGGCGTGTGCGTCGTTCGACCAGTTCAAGAATTTTGAAAAACGCGGCGACGCATTTCGCGACGCTGTGATGGCAATTCCCGGCATCAGGCCCATGGAAGGATCAATCTGATGGTTTCACGCGCGGACCGCAGCAATGTTGCCAAATGGTGGTGGACGATTGACCTTTACTTTCTGGGCGGGTTTCTCGGGCTGATGGGGCTTGGGGTGATCCTGTCTTTTGCGGCCAGTCCGGCGGTCGCGGAGCGTATCGGCTTGCAGCCGTATCACTTCGTCGAACGACAGGCTTTCTTCATGATCCCCGCGTTCATAGCGATGATTGCTGTCTCATTTCTTGATGACCGGCAGGTGCGGCGGTTGGCGCTGGCGCAGCTTGCGTTTTCGGTGTTGGCAATGATTGCGGTGCTGTTTATCGGGGTTGAGGTCAAAGGCTCTCACCGGTGGCTGCAAGTGGCGGGCATGACTGTTCAGCCCTCCGAGTTCATGAAGCCGGCGTTTGTGGTGATTTGTGCGTGGCTGTTTGCCGAACGAGCGCGGCATCCGGAAATCCCCGGCAATCTGATGGCGACGATCCTGTTCGGCATTGTGATGGCGCTCCTCGTGGCGCAGCCTGATCTTGGTCAGACGATGCTGGTGACGGCAACCTGGGGCACGATGTTTTTCATGGCTGGCATGCCGTGGCTTTGGATCATTTTGATGTTGGGAGTGGTCGCTTCGGGTGCGTTTGGCGCTTATACATTCTTTCCCCATGTCGCAGCGCGCATCGACAAGTTTTTGACCGGCGAAGGCGACACATTCCAGATTGATACGGGCCGTGAGGCGATTATCCGCGGCGGCTGGTTCGGGCAAGGCCCCGGCGAAGGTTCGGTCAAGCGCATCCTTCCGGACAGCCATACCGACTATATCTTCTCGGTGGCGGCGGAGGAGTTCGGCATTCTGTTCTGTCTGGTCATTGCGCTGCTGTTCGGCTTCATCGTGATGCGCGGTCTGCGCTTTGCGCTTCGGGAACGCGATGAGTTCACGCGGCTTGCAGTGGCCGGGCTGGTGGTCAGCTTCGGGTTTCAGTCGATCATCAACATTGGCGTGAATTTGCAGTTGCTGCCGGCCAAGGGGATGACGCTGCCGTTCATTTCCTATGGCGGCTCGTCGCTGGTGGCGATGGCGATTTCGATGGGGTTTGTGCTGGCGCTGACGCGTACCAAGCCAAGGTCGAGCATTTCCATTCAGCCGCGCCGCACGACGCCGATCTTGGTTCCGGCTGAATGAACAAGGTTGCACTCCTGTGTGCCGGCGG
>JANMQE010000234.1:0-2343 GCA_031370195.1 Phyllobacteriaceae bacterium | reverse complement strand
ACGCGGTCAAGGCAGAACTCGAGAAGATCGCCAATGACCCGAACATCGTCGTGACGCGCAACGATCCGTATGTCGCGTCAATATCGTCGCCGCTGCGCGCCGACGTGACCGCAGCCCTGGCGAAAGCCGTGACCACGATCCATCCCGGCATGCCGGTCAGCCCCGAAATGTCGACCGGCGCGAGCGACGCGCGGCCGTTCCGCGTGGCGGGTATTCCGGTGTATGGCGTCAATGGCGCATGGGTGCGCGTGCCCGACGACCTGCGTGCGCATGGGAAGGATGAGCGGCTGCCCGTCAAAGCACTTGAAGACAATGTGAAGCACTGGGAAATCTTGCTCACCGCTTTGACTGGCAAATAGGCTTTGCTATTGCGAACAACATGCAAAGATAATCCCGATATCCGGCATTTCGGCGGTTGCGGCGCTGCACCATAAGGCATAAGGCGCACCCAATTCCGTTACGCAATTGGGAAGGACGCACAGCCTCATGGCTCGCAAGAAAATCGCGCTGATCGGCGCTGGAAACATCGGTGGCACGCTCGCGCACCTCGCGGCGCAGAAGGAACTGGGCGACATCGTCCTGTTCGACGTCTTCGAAGGGGTGCCTCAGGGCAAGGCGATCGACCTGAGCGCGTGCGGGCCGATTGAGGGCTTCGACGCGAAGATCACCGGCACCAACGACTACAAGGACATCGCGGGTGCAGACGTCATCATCGTCACTGCCGGCGTGCCGCGCAAGGCCGGGATGAGCCGCGACGATTTGCTCGGGATCAACCTGAAAGTCATGAAAGCGGTCGGCGAAGGCATCAAGACCAATGCGCCGGGCGCGTTCGTGATCTGCATCACCAATCCGCTCGACGCGATGGTCTGGGCCTTGCGCGAATTCTCGGGGCTCCCACACCACATGGTCGTCGGCATGGCGGGCGTGCTCGACAGCGCGCGGTTCAGTCATTTCATCGCGGACGAGTTCGCGGTGTCTGTTCGCGACGTGAACACCTTCGTGCTGGGCGGGCATGGCGACACAATGGTCCCTGTCGTCCGCTATTCGACGGTCAACGGCATTCCGGTGCCTGATCTGGTCAAGATGGGCCTTAGCTCGCAGGACAAGATCGACGCGATCGTCAAGCGCACGCGCGGCGGCGGCGGCGAGATCGTCGCGCTGCTTGGCAACGGATCGGCCTTCTACGCGCCCGCCGCGAGCGGTATTGCCATGGCCGAAGCCTTCCTCAATGACCAGAAGCGCATCTTGCCCTGCGCGGCCTATGTGACCGGCCAATATGGGGTGAAAGATTTGTATGTCGGCGTCCCCGTCCAGATCGGCGCGGGCGGCGTGGAAAAGATCGTCGAGATCGAACTTGATGCCGACGACAAGGCGGGGCTGACGGTCTCAGTCGATGCGGTGAAGGAATTGCTGGTGGCGTGTAAGGCGATTGATGGGTCATTGGGTTAGGCGATGTTCGAGGAATTCCTCGGCTGGACAAACATCCTCATCGGCTTCGCATGGTTTGTGAAAGTATTTAGCTTGGCACTGACTGATCGCCCTAAAGCTGTCGCGGTTTGCTCGCTGTTCGGCGCACTGGGTGCGTTTGTATTTCATCTCGTTCTGGCATCATATTACGGCTCAATCGAACGACCGCTAATTTGGACGTTCTGGAACTTCTCATTTGTCATTGTTTCAGTATTTGCAGCGTTTCTCATAATCGGAGTTCGTTCGATAACGGAACGCAGCCGATCCACCTCGCCTCACACTCAGGATAACAAATGAGCATACTCGTCAACAAAAACACGCGCGTGATCACACAGGGGATGACCGGCGAGACCGGCACGTTCCATACCGAGCAGGCGCTGGCCTATGGCACGCAGATGGTCGGCGGGGTGACGCCGGGCAAGGGCGGGTCGACGCATATCGGGCTGCCGGTTTTCGATACGGTGGCCGAGGCGGTTGCGAAAACGCAAGCGACCGCGAGCGTGGTTTATGTCCCGCCGCCGTTTGCTGCGGACTCGATTCTTGAGGCGATTGACGCTGAAGTGCCGCTGATCGTGTGCATCACCGAAGGCATTCCAGTGCTCGACATGGTCAAGGTCAAGCGCGCGCTGTCGGGGTCCAAATCGCGCCTGATCGGGCCGAACTGCCCCGGTGTGCTGACCCCCGGCGAGTGCAAGATCGGCATCATGCCCAGCAGCATCTTTTCGAAGGGCTCGGTCGTCGTTGTCAGCCGCTCGGGCACGCTGACTTATGAAGCGGTGTTCCTGACGACGGCGGAGGGCCTCGGCCAGACGTCCGCGGTCGGCATCGGCGGCGATCCCTTCAACGGCACCAATTTCGTCGATGTCCTCGAACTGC
>JANMQE010000371.1:0-2814 GCA_031370195.1 Phyllobacteriaceae bacterium | reverse complement strand
GTTGCGCGCGACGATGGTATTCACCAGCCGCGTCACGCCGGAGTATTGGTGAATGCCGCCACCGACCGTGCCGGTAATCGAGTTATCCACGATGGTCACATGCGTGAGCGTCATCAGCTCGCACGCGGTGGAAATCGCGCCGCCGTTTTGCACCGAGGTGTTGCCCGCGAAGGTCGAATTTTTCACCTGCGTCTGCGTGCCGCCGCCGTGATTCCAGAGCGCGCCGCCTTCCTGCGCACTGGTGTTGGCGGTGAAGGTGCAAGCCGTCACATCCAAAATTCCCTGGCTGAAAATCGCGCCGCCGCCAGACGGACAGTTGCCGCCGGTGAGCGTGAGATTTCGCAGCGTGAGCGCACCCGCACTCGCGACATAAAAATGCCGCCGCTGCACGCCCGCGCCGACGGCGAGCGTGATGCCGGGCGCAGTCGCCGGACCCTGGATCGTCACTGCCGTGGAAACCAGCAGCGCCGAGGCATCACCTGAGCCGCTCCAGCCGGCGGTGAGCGTCACGGTCTGTCCCGCGAGATTCGCGGCGAAGGTGATCGTCTGCGCGCCGCCGAGACTTTGCGCGTAACTCAGCGCCTCGCGCAGACTCGTGCCGGTGCCAAAGGCGGGGTCGCTGGTGAAGTTGTTTTCATCGACGGCGGTCGTGACGATGAGGGACGCGATCAGGCTGGTGAACTCGAACGCGCCGATGTCCGGCACATTGTCGCGGTTCGCGCCGCGCTGATCCACGGTGAGGCCCGCGGCGGTCGTGCCGCCACTCACGGCGGGACTGCCGGTGAGCAGGGTGATGGTGCGCGTGGGGCCGCCGTTGTTCGCGAGCGTGCCGAGCCCGAGGCTCGCCACGGCGATGCCCACTTTGTTGCCGTTCACGCCGTGCGTCAGGCCGCTGCCGGTCGCGCCGGCGACATCCGCGCCGAGGAGATTGTTGAAGCTGTTCGCCGCATCCAGCGGGTTGACGATCGAGGTCACGTTGTTCGGCGCACCGTTGGCCGTGTTGCGCGCGACGATGGTATTCACCAGCCGCGTCACGCCGCTGTATTGGTGGATGCCGCCGCCGACCGTGCCGGTGATCGAGTTATCTGCGATGGTCACATTCATCAGCGTCATCAGCTCGCACGCGGTGGAAATCGCTCCGCCATTTTGCACCGAGGTATTGCCCGCGAAGGTCGAGTTCTTCACCTGCGTCTGCGTGCCTGCGCCGTAGTTCCAGAGCACGCCGCCTTCCTGTGCGCTGGTGTTGCCGGTGAAGGTGCAGCCTTCCACATTCAGGATGCCCTGGCTGAAAATCGCGCCGCCGCCGGACGGACAGTTGCCGCCGGTGATCGTGAGGTTTTTCAAAGTCAGTGTCCCCGTCCCGCTCACATAAAAATGCCGCCGCTGCACGCCCGCGCCCACCGCGAGCGTCATCGCGGAACCACCCGTGAGACCTTGGATCGCGACATTTCCCGAGACGAGGAGCGCCGAGGCATCACCCGCGCCGCTCCAGCCAGCCGAGAGTGTGATCGTTTGCCCGGCCAGACTTGGCGCGAAGCTGATCGTCTGCACTCCACCTTGGGCCTGCGCAGCGATCAATGCCTCGCGCAGACTCGTGCCGGTGCCGCTGCTCGGATCGCTGTTCCCGTCGTTTTCATCCACGGTGGTGGTGACGACGAGCGAGGGTGACCCAATCGTAAAGGCGGCACTCTGCGGCGTCGCGGTCTTGTAGTTCGCCGTCGCCGCCACGGTCGCCACGACCACGTAGCTGCCCGGACTGCTCGGCGGACCGGCGAGCGGATTGGCAAAGCCGGTGTCGCTCGCGAGGTAGTAGGTGAAGGTGGGCGGGAAGCTCGCCGTGCCGACGTCCGTGAAGACGCCGAAGGCTCCGAAAGTATCGTCCACAAAAGTCACCACGCCTGTCGCCGCCACAGGCGACCCAGTGAACGGACTGCTCGCCGGGATGGAGAGATCAATCCGCGTCGCGGCTTGGCCGATGGTGAAACTCTCGGCTAGAATGGTCGGCAGATAGGTTGCATCGCCAGCAAAGCTCGCCGTCGCGAAATAGGTCCCCGCATTCGCTGGCACCGGGATCGGCGTGCTGAGCGAGCTGTTCGTGTAGCACTGCACCGGCCGGTTGCCGCCCGGCCCCTGCCCGACCCCGAAATTCGCCACGATGAAAATCGGCTGGCCGCTATAGACCTTCGGGGATTGCGTCAGATACAGGAAGGACGGCAGTCGGTTCACCGTCAGCGTGCCGCTGCCCGTGCTGGCCAGGTAGCTGCCCTGCGCGGTGGAGCTGGCGGCGAGGCCGCGGCTCCCGTAGGGCAGGCTGCCCACATTGAAAGTCGCCTCTCCATTGACCAGCGCGGCGGAAGCCGCTGCGCCGCCATCCACGCTCAAGATCACATTGCCCGTCACCGCGTTGCTGGAACCCACGGCGGAGACGGCGACCGTCACCAACCCCGCCTGGCCGACATTCACTGCCGGTGCGGTGATGGCGATCTGCGTCGCCAACAACGGGTTGACGGTGAGGTTTCCCAGCGACGCGCTGGCGGCAAACACGCCCTGCTCGGCATAGCTGGCGAACAGCGTGTGATTGCCCGCCGCGAGCAGACCGAGATTGAAACTCGCCTGTCCGCTGACCAGAGCAGCGGAGGCCGGTGCGCCGCCATCCACGCTGAGAGTCACATTTCCCGTCGGCACCGCGCTTGTCCCCAGAGCGGAGACGGAGACGGTGACCACACCCTGCTGATTGACAAAAACAGCCGGGGCATTGATTGCGAGTTGGCTCCGGTATTTCTGAAGCAGCACTTGGAAGCCGGGCGCCGTGTC
>JANMQE010000353.1:0-2111 GCA_031370195.1 Phyllobacteriaceae bacterium | reverse complement strand
ATCGCTCCCGCTCCAGCGGGCCGCCGGATCAAAGGTTGGCGCATTTGCCATTGCCAGCACTTCACCTGTTTTCGGATCAATCACGATAGCGCTGATGCTGTCGGCCTGCGTCTCCGCTAAAGCCTGCGCCATGGCAGCTTCAACCTGACTTTGCAATGCAGCGTCAATCGTCGTAATAACCCGTGCTCCCGATAATGCGTCTTTTTCAGCTCTGGAAAATAGCTTTCCTACTGCATCTTTTTCATATTTGTTTTCGCCATCCTGCCCTCTGAGTCGCTTATCCAGTTGCATTTCCAGACCACCGACGCCTTGCTCCGCTCCGTTCACAAAACCTAAAAGATGCGATGCCAAAGTCCCATTCGGATAACGCCGCTGTGTTTCTCGAATAACCTTAATACCGGATAGCTTTGCCGCCTCCATTGAAGTTCGTATATTTTGCGAAACCTGTACGTCCACTTGCTTGGCCAGCACTGGCGCTTTGCTACCGGAATAAAACTTACGCCGGAGATCAGTTTCGCTCGTATTCAAAATCGGAGCTAACGTCTTAATAATCTGCGCCTGCGTATTTTCTTTGACCTGATAAAGATCAGCTAAAACAGAATCCGTATCCGTACTGCTGGCGAGAACAGCCCCGTTACGATCTACAATCTCACCGCGAAACGCCTCAACTTTCTCGATTTTCTCACGCTGCGTGACGGAGGTGTTTACATAATTCTGCGGTTGCATAATTTGCAGGTATGCCAGCCTCCAGATAATGACTCCCATCCAGAAAATCAGTAAGCACGCAATTAAACCGTGCCGTCCTGTCAGAGTGTTGTTCTTTTTTCGCTTGGATGCCATAAGGTCTCGCCGTAAACCATTTCAGATTTATCCTAGTGCTTACCTTGTTCCTTTTTTGTAGTTGTTTTCGCCGGAGCGATAACTTTATTTTTCAGGTCAAGCTCAACTGGAGCCAGTCCATATTGTCGAGCTGCCTGCTCAATTGCCTGCGGACTAACAGCCTGCCCCAATTGATATTCCAGCCCGCGCTGTTCGGCCTGTGATTGATCTAAGGTGCGGCGCAGCCCAACTTCTTCGCGTCCCATCGCGTGAGCTTTAAAATGATCTCGTAAGCTAAAGACAAACCCGGACACAACCAATAAGCCACAACTAATCAATCCACCCATTAATCCCAGGCGAGTCATCGTTTTACCGGCAGCTCGTGTTTTGACTTCAGTGGTTGAAATTTTCTCGTCCAGACCTAAGACGCCTAAACCGTTATGCGCCAATTCTCCAAACGAAATTCCAGACCAGGCTGGAGCCATCGTGGCAGTCGCTGAAGCAGCGGGATAACGTCTCGCCGCCGAGTATTGAGGCGAACTATTGTAATTCTGCGATGAAGCAGGACGTGGTCGTTTGACAACCTGACCATTTTGAATTTGTGGACGATAAGCCATATTTGTAATTCCTCCGATTCGGGCTGTTAGAAGAGCGGGAGCTATCTTCTTATTCGTTAATGGCGAGCAAATTTATAACTTTTTACTTGCTCGAAGTTTCGCACTTCGAGAACGTGCGTTGTCTGCGATTTCATTTGCGCTCGGTTGAACGGGTTTACTACTGAGAAGTTCAATCCGACGCTTTGTCCCGCAGCGACAATCAGGCAATTGCGGAGGGCAAAGGCAATATCCTGATTGATATTTCAAAGCTTGCTTGACGGGTCTGTCTTCAAGCGAGTGAAACGTAATAATCACCAGCCGCCCATCCGTTGCGAGTAAATCCACCGCATCCGCGATAAATTGACCCAATCCCTCCAGTTCACGATTCACTGCAATCCGTAATGCCTGAAATGTTTTGGTCGCCGGGTGAATCTTCCAGTGACCTTTCTGCTGAACCGCACCAATTACCAAATCGGCTAATTGCTTAGTCGTCGTAATCGGCATTTTTACCCTTGTCTGAACGATGCGGTGAGCGATTCTGCGTGAAGCGCGTTCTTCGCCATATTCAAAAATCAAATCTGCCAACTCTTTTTCACCGAGATTTTTTACTAAATTTGCGGCGGTTATTTCTTCTCCGCGATCCATTCGCATATCCAGCGGAGATTCTTCACTAAATCGAAAGCTAAATCCCCGCTC
>JANMQE010000328.1:0-7580 GCA_031370195.1 Phyllobacteriaceae bacterium | reverse complement strand
GCGCCCGGCGTATCGTCTGTTTCGTGCAGCGAAAGAAAAGACAGGGCAAGGTCAAGGTCGGAAAGAGTTTCGGACAGCGATTCCTCACTGTTGGTTATCCAATCGCCTTGTTGCGGGGCAAGGGAAACAAACCGCATGTTGTTGTGGCGCGTGCCTTCGAGAAAGGTTGGATCGAGGAGCGCATGATTTCCGGACGTCACGGCGGCGCGTTCGAACTTTCGGTCTATGAAGCAAAGCCGCTCGGCCATCTCTTGCGCGACATGGCCCAGGAGAAAGTCCGCGCCATCTTTCGCTTGCGCGAGCGCGCGCTGGCGAAATCTTGCGATGGCGATTTTGTCGAATACACTTTGCACTGTGACGATCCGTGTGTTTGGCTGAATGAGTTGTGATGAGATATAGTGCCTCATCGTTCCGGCCAAGCGGAGATAGCGGTGGCGGTTATTGGAGATCTGTTGGGTGGTGTGACCGGGCGCTTGCGCGATGTGCTGTTTCCGGCCACCTGTCTCGGCTGCCATGAGATTGCCGGACAGCACGGTTCGCTGTGTCCGCGATGCTGGAGCCAGGTTCGCTTCATCGAGCGGCCCTATTGCGAAGTGCTTGGCACACCGTTTTCGCTTGATCATGGCGACGGTGCGATTTCCGGCGATGCGCTTGCCGACCCGCCGCCGTTCCGGCGATTGCGGTCCGTGGCGGCTTATGGCGATGTGGCGCGCAAGCTGGTGCAATCGCTCAAGTATCAGGACCGGACCGACCTTGCGCCATGGATGGCGGTCTGGATGGCGCGCGCAGGGGGCGAACTTTTGAAAGACGCGGCGGTGATAGTTCCGGTTCCGCTGCATCCAATGCGCTATTTGTCGCGCCGGTTCAACCAGTCGGCGGAGCTGGCGCGGGCGCTGTCGCGGCACAGCGGCGTGGCGCATGATTCGGCGATTTTGCTCAGGCCCAAGAAAACGCGGCAGCAAGTCGGACTTGGCGCGAACGAGCGGCAGGACAATGTGCGCGGGGCCTTTGCGGTGGCGGAAATACAGCGGATCAAGGTCGCGGGCAAATCGGTGCTCTTGGTCGATGATGTCTACACCACGGGGGCAACGGTCAAGGCGGCGGCGAAGACATTGCTGAAGGCCGGAGCGGCGCATGTGGATGTGCTGACTTTCGCCCGTGTTGTGCCCGGGGACTTTGCACTTGAAGATGTGGCGCTTATATAGATTTTGAACAAGAGGTTTTCCTGAATGGTCCCTGTCACTGTCTACACCCGCAACGGCTGCCCCTATTGCACGGCGGCGCTGATCCTTTTGAACAAGAAGGGCGCGAGGGTGACGGAGTATAATGCCAGTGTTGATCCGGCATACCGGGCCGAGATGATGCAGAAGTCGGGACGGACGACGTTTCCGCAGGTGTTCGTCGGCGCTCATCATGCAGGCGGGTGCGATGACATTCATGCGCTGGATTCGCGCGGCGAACTTGACCGGCTTTTGGCGGGCAATTGAATGACCAAGCTTTCTCTCGCCGCCATCCAGATGCAGTCCGGGCGTGACTCGGAGCGCAATTGCGCGACTCTGATCGCGATGGTTGGCGAGGCGGCGGCCATGGGCGCGATGTATATCCAGACGCCGGAAATGACCGGCTTTCTGGTCCGCGACCGGGCGGAGATGATGCGCAATGTGCGCAAACAGGGCAATGACAAGATCGTTGCTGCGGCGTCGAAACTGGCTGGAGAGCTTGGAATTTACCTGCACATCGGCTCGACGGCGATTTTGCGGGATGATGGCAAGATTGCCAACCGGGCGTTTCTGTTCGGGCCGGACGGCGGGTTGATCACCACTTATGACAAGATCCACATGTTTGACGTTGATCTCGACAATGGCGAAAGCTGGCGCGAGTCGGCGACCTATGAGCCGGGCGACCGTGCGGTGGTTGCTGATCTGCCGTTCGGAAAAATCGGGTTTGCGGTTTGCTATGACGTGCGGTTTCCGCAGCTGTTCCACGAGGAAGCGCTGGCGGGCGCTGAAATTCTTACGGCACCTGCGGCGTTCACGAAACAGACTGGCGCGGCGCATTGGCATTCGTTGCAGCGGTCGCGGGCCATTGAGAACGGCGCTTTCATGGTGACTGCGGCGCAAGCGGGCCTGCATGAAGACGGGCGCGAGACGTTCGGGCATTCGATGATTGTTGATCCGTGGGGCAAGATTGTTGCTGAGGCAGGCGGCGATGGACCAGAGATCATTCATGCGGAAATTGATCTTTCTGAGGTCACAGAGGCCCGAAAAAAGATACCAAATCTCAAGAATGCGCGCGCATTCTCGGTCGAAGAAGTTTCGCTTATCCCGGAAGGGAGACAAGTCGCATGATCCGGTTTGCGCTTTCCTGCGAGCAGGAACACTCTTTCGAGGGGTGGTTCCGCAACAATGACGATTTTGACCAGCAAAAGTTGCGGCATTTGATCGAGTGCCCGGTCTGCGGCTCCGGCAACGTGGACAAGGCGCTGATGGCCCCAACCGTCAACACCGCGCGCCGCCAGACCGCCAGAGCGGAACAGGAATCCGGTTCCGACACCGTGACGCTGGCGCAGGGCGACGAGCAGCGCAAGGCGATGATGGAATTGCGCAGCTTGACGCACAAGATGCGGGAGAATTCCGAATATGTCGGCGACAAGTTTGCGGAAGAAGCCCGGAAAATCCACGACGGCGAGCGCGACCAGCGCAACATTTATGGTGAGGCCACGGTGGATGAGGCACGCGCGCTGATGGATGAAGGCATTGATTTCATGCCGATTCCGGTGTTTCCGGAAGATCATAATTGATTTGAGTTGGACGAAGTGCTGAGGCCAAATCCAATGGGCCGTCGTTCCGGGGCGGCGGAAGCCGAACCCGGAATCCAGAGCTCCGAGGGAGGATGTCTGGCGCTGCGGTTGAGCTTGTTCAACGTCTAATGCATTGATATCGTTGGGAAATATTGACCATTGGCGCTCTGGATTCCGGGTTCCGCGTTGCGGCCCCGGAATGACGGCCGCGAATTGTGGGGTCTGCGTGATCATCGGCACCTGATTTGCTTCACAGCCGCCAATGGCATGGGTTCCGGGTTCCGCTTTGCGGCCCCGGAATGACGAAATTTTGCGGATTTTTGACAAAAACGGCCACAGCGCACTCACCCCGTATCAGGCCCGTTGACCGCGTGGAGCGCCAACCCGTGGCACTCTCTCAGCACATCATCGACCGTGTGGATGCTTCGCTGCCGCCAGCCTGGCGGCAGGCCGGGGCGGAATACCGAGATGCGTGTGGGTTTGAGTTTGCTTTTGAGCAATTCGTCCCGGCGCGCCTGCCAGCGGGCTAGGCGGCGGGCTTGTTTTGGGATGTCGCTGAGGGCGTGACGAAGTGCGCGCATGCGGCTGAAGAGGAGCGTGGCGTTGATGGGTTCGTCGGACTGCGAAATGGTTGGCGCGAAGTCGCTTGGGTCCCAGGAGCTTGAGAACCTGTTGTGCGGGTTGGCGTTTTGGTTGAAGTCTTCGAGGGAGAAGTGCTTGAGCGGATCGAGGAGCGCGAAGCTCGGGATGCGCGAGGGATTTGTGGCGGCGAAGGCCGGGAAGTTTGGCAGGGTTTGGTGCGCCGTGCGGTGCTTTAGCACAAGGCCGCGAGCGGCGATGACGATGAGGCGGCGAAGCGCGGATTCTGCCGGGCGCAGGATGTGGAGGATGGCGCAGAAGAGGCGGTATGGGAGGGTGAATTCCGCTCTTCCGCCTTCGCCAAGGCTGCGGCGCGGCAGGTCCGGAGAGGTTACGAGCATCGCAAACAGCGCGGCGACGATCTTGTCGAGCGCCTCGCTGTTCCGTTCGATTGCCCTGTTCCAATCCATGTTGCCTTGCCTCGTACGCCGGGATTGGCGCGGGGCTATTGTAGGATCGGGTTTTTGGGAGGTGGATAAGATTGCTGGAATTTGTGTTGGCTGAGCCGCGCGGAAGGAGAAAATTCGGGGACAATTTACTTGACTCCTGATGCAACTGTGGATATTTTCAGTTTGATATCAATGCGTTAAGTAAAATGTTTCTCAATTTCTGCCAAGCGGAATTGGCGTGCTGGCATTGCAGGCTCTGTCTTCTGTGGAGGTGGATAGATCTATTTTGAAGGTCGTTGTCAAACGACCGAATTCCGGAGACAATGCAGCCAATTGCTGCAACAGCTGCGCGATACCGGCGGGCGATGCTGGTGGCAATTGGCAGCACAGTCACCGCAATTCTTCCTACGGAAGCTTATGGCGGTGATATCACCCCGACTTCATCGCCAGCATCATGTAATTCACGTCTGTGTCCTTCGACCGGTTCCACTGTCCGGTGATCGGGTTGTAAAAGACGCCGGTGGTTTCCAAAAGCGTCAGGCCTGCGGGGACGAATGCGGCCTCAAGTTCTTCGGGCTTTACCAGTTTTTCGTATTGATGCGTGCCGCGCGGGAGCCATTTCAGGACTTCTTCGGCCATGAAGAGGGCCAGCGCGCGGGCTTTGAAGGTTCGGTTGATGGTCGCCACGAACATCAGGCCGCCGGGTTTGAGCATTTTGCCGCAGGCTTCGATGAAGAGCGGCACGTCGGCGACGTGCTCGACGACTTCCATGTTGAGGATGACGTCGAACTGTTCACCGGCGGCGGCGAGGGCTTCGGCGGTTTCTGCGCGGTAGTCTATTGAAAGGCCGCTTTGGGCGGCGTGGATTTTGGCGACTTCGATGTTGACCGGCGACGGGTCTGCGCCGACAACTGTTGCGCCGAGGCGGGACATCGGCTCGGACAGGAGACCGCCGCCACAGCCGATGTCGAGAAAGCGCAGGCCCTTGAATGGCGTTGCGACCTTCAGGTCGCGGTTGAATGTTTTGGAGACTTCTTCACCAATGTAGGTCAGGCGCACCGGATTGAACTTGTGCAACGGACGGAATTTGCCAGTCGGGCTCCACCATTCGGCAGCCATGCGCGAAAAGCGGTCCACTTCGGCCTGATCGATTGTGGTGCGGGCGGGATCACTCATGACAAACTCCTGATGACGAGACAGGTCGTCTCCTGACGCGTGGAAGTCAAGTTGCCGATTTGCCGCGCATTCTTGCGGGTGACGCCGAATTTGTCTAAGGAGCCCGCGCGTTGCGGGCGCGGTTTGACCCGGCGCCAATCGTGAATCTCGGAAAGACAGATCAGCATGGCCCGCATTGTGATGAAATTTGGCGGCACGTCGGTTGCCAACATTGAGCGCATCAGGAATGTGGCGCGGCATGTCAAGCGCGAGGTGGACAATGGCCATGAAGTGGCTGTTGTGGTTTCGGCGATGTCGGGCAAGACCAATGAGCTGGTTTCCTGGGCGCGCGAGACATCGGTGCTGCATGATGCGCGCGAGTATGATGCGATAGTGGCATCCGGCGAGCAGGTGACGTCCGGGCTTCTGGCGATTGCGCTGCAGGACATGGGGATCAACGCCCGCTCATGGCAGGGCTGGCAAATTCCGATCAAGACCGACGGTGCGCATGGCGCGGCGCGGATATTGGATATTGACGGGAGCGAGCTCATCCGCCGGTTTGGCGAGGGGCAGGTGGCGGTGATTGCCGGGTTTCAGGGGCTGGCGCCGGACAACCGGTTATCAACATTGGGGCGAGGCGGGTCTGATACGTCTGCGGTGGCGATTGCGGCTGCGGTGAAGGCTGACCGCTGCGATATCTATACCGATGTGGATGGGGTCTACACGACCGATCCGCGCATTGAACCGAAGGCGCGGCGGCTGGCCAAGGTTTCGTTTGAAGAAATGCTGGAGATGGCCTCGCTCGGCGCGAAAGTGCTGCAAGTGCGCTCGGTGGAGCTTGCCATGGTCCACAAGGTGCGCACATTTGTGCGCTCGTCATTCACAGATCCTGATGCGCCGGGCATGAGCGATCTGATCAACCCGCCCGGAACACTCATTTGCGACGAGGACGAAATCTTGGAACAGGAAGTTGTCACCGGCATTGCCTATGCCAAGGATGAAGCACAGATTTCGCTGCGGCGCGTTGCCGACCGGCCGGGCGTTGCCGCCGGCATTTTCGGGCCACTGGCCGAGGCGAATATCAATGTCGACATGATCGTGCAGAACATCTCGGAAGACGGTTCGCGCACGGACATGACATTCACTGTGCCGAATTCGGACATTGAGAAGGCGCTGGCGGTTCTGAACAAGGTGCATGAGACGGTTGGCTTTGACGCCATCCAGTCCGAGCCGGGCATGGTCAAGGTCTCGGTGATCGGCATCGGCATGCGCAGCCACGCCGGCGTTGCCGCCACCGCCTTCAGGGCGCTCGCCGACAAGGGCATCAACATTCGTGCCATCACGACGTCGGAGATCAAGATTTCGATTTTGATCGACGGGCCGTATGCGGAACTGGCGGTCAGGACGCTGCACTCGGTGTATGGGTTGGATAAGCAATGACGGTGATAGACGCCGGGTGTTCAGACGATCGCTTCAAGGCCTTTTTTCTTGACAATTGCCAGAAGGCGCAACGCAGGGCCACCGGGCCTTTTCAGCCCGCGCTCCCATTCCGAAACGAGATTTTTGGATACGTTTAAATAGCGGGCAAAGACTGGCTGGGAAACGGCTTCCCTTTCCCGAATGGCGCGGATTTCTTCCGGAGCTATCTCGTCTGCTTTCACAAGGCAGCTTTCATCGAAGCTGCGCATGGTCTGTTTGGTCACAAGACCGGCCCGTTCAAAGCCCTCGACCATACTATGCATGGCCTCTGCGATTTCTGACCGGAATATCTTAGCCGTTGTCATTGCAAAACACCTCCACAAACTCGTTGATTGAAACCAGCCGATCCATTTCCGTATCATCAAAGCTAAGCGTGAGTTTGGCGGTTGCCTTCAATTGACGCTGATCGTCCATGCTGATGTTGCTCATATCGCTTTTAGCAAATCCGAATGCGAAAACCGCTCTTTCCCGGATGCGGAAGAAGATCAGCGTGCGATATCCAGCAGATTTGCCGGTGCCTTTTCGTGCAACGCGTTGCTTCAAGACACCGCCGCCAAGGTCTGCGTCGATCAATCCTGCTTCTGCATCCATTACCGCTTTGCAAAGCATTGCGTCGCTGATTTTCTCTTTACTGGCAAATTTCCTGAACCAATCTGTCTTGAAAACGCGCATTCAATGCTTCCTGACTTTGCTTAAAATATCTAACAAAGTATGACATTTCAAGTTCGCAAGTTTCGCCAAGGCGGACATTTTCTGCGAACGGCTGACGGCGAGGTTGAAGATTTCGTCGTGTCGCCACAGACCGGCTGCGATGACAAAGACTTGAATCTTGCTGCCATCGGCCTTGTAGACGATCCGCAAGTGACCTGTCCGAATGCGGCGACACCCTGCGGGTTCACGGGAAAGTGGTTTTCCCAGCTTATCAGGCTCGCCGAGGGCAACTCTGCCTTCCAGGACCTTAACGATTTTTTGCGCGTTTGCTTTTCCCAAGGTCCGCAAATCGCTTTCGACTTCGGGATGAAGCATGACCTTCCAGACCATCAGTCGTCCAATCCGAGACGCTTTTTCATTTCCTCAAGAGTAATAGTCTTGGCTTCATCAAACGTGGCTACCCGCTC
>JANMQE010000312.1:0-1676 GCA_031370195.1 Phyllobacteriaceae bacterium | reverse complement strand
AACGATCCCTGCCAACCCGGCGGCGGCCACTTGTTCAACCGTGTCGGGACCGATGGTCGGCAGATCCACGCGCATTTCCTGCTGCGGTTTGGCAAATTTGGCCAACACGCCGGAGCGTCTGAAGCGCGACTCAGATGCCGCAACGAGCATCAGCATCGCCGCCGTTCCGCCCATGCCTTCTGCGGCAATGATGGCGCCTTGCCTTGCAACAGCTGCTTGGCCGATGTCCGCATCTCCAAGACGTCTCGCTTCGTAGATCGCGGACTCAATATCGTACTGGTCGTTGGCATGCGGCCCCAACAGCGTCACTTCGCCCAATGGTGCAAGCAGTGCCGGCACCAGCTCGTGTGCGCCGGCAACTGTAAAGCCGCATGACTGGAGCCAGGCAATGGCTTCGCGCAACAATCCGTCGTCGCCCATCCGCAGCGCCCGGAACAGGCGGGGCAATTGCCTGATTGTCATCCAGTCAAACTTGAACGCACCAAAACGCGGTCGCACCTTTATGCCACCGGCAAGAACGACCGTCTGAACACCAGCCGATTCGAGGCTTCGCAAGATAACCGAAAGATGAGTCACAGGGACAAGGGCATGATCATGTCGTTCGATCCAGCTGCCACACTCTGCGGTAACGGCAATGACGAATGGTGCGCGTCCAGCGGCAGCGAGATCCGCGGCGATGATCTCCGGAAGCCTCCCGCTTCCGGCAAGAATTGCAACTCTGCCGGACGAGCCTGAATGCAGACCTTCAGGCGTCGTCATCCCCGGCCCTTTCGGCCTTGCCGTCAAGCAGCGGCGCGCAATAGGAGCGCTTTGAACTGAAATCCATGAATGCCAGCAAATCCTGCACAGCGGCGGAACCTGCAAACCGCGACGCAACGTCAACAGCATTCTCCCGAACCGGCTTGCTGCGATCAAACAGCATTTTGACAGCGTGGCGCATGTCGTGAATTTCCGCGCGCGGCATGCCGCCGCGTTTCATGCCGATGATGTTGAGGCCGGCCAAATGGGCATGAACGCCAATGGCACTGCCATAGGGAATAAGATCATGGACAAGCGCGGCAAGGCCACCGACAAATGCGTGGTGTCCGACCCGGCAAAACTGATGCACAGCACCGCCGCCGCCGATAATCACGTTGTCGCCGATCTCTACATGACCGCCGATCATAACATTGTTGGCAAATGTCACATTGTTGCCAAGCGTGCAGTCATGTGCAACGTGCGCGTACGCAAGAAAGCTGCAATTGTTGCCGACACGCGTCAGGCCGGTGCTTGAGTCCGAGCCGGTATGCATTGTCACGCCTTCGCGGATCAGGCAATTCTTGCCAACGATCAGCCTTGTCGTGCCGCCCTTGTGTTTGGCGTTCTGTGGCGCGGCACCAATAATGGCATGATGAAAGATTGTCGCTCTTTCACCGACCTCCGTCAAGCCTTCCATCACAACATGGCTCATCAAACGACTGTTGGCACCGATGCTCACGCTCGCGCCGACGTGACAAAAAGGTCCGATGGCGACATTGTCGCCGATGACAGCGCCGTCTTCGATAATTGCAGTTCGATGGATTGTGGCGCTCGGTGATATGCTCAAGATGGACTGCTTTCGATAGGGACTTTTCCGGCAGACTCATTGACTATCATGGCAGTCACTTCCGCTTCAGCAACTTTCGCGCCATCCACTG
>JANMQE010000302.1:0-1679 GCA_031370195.1 Phyllobacteriaceae bacterium | reverse complement strand
GTGGCGCTACCTCGACGATGGCAGCTATCAGGGCACCGCGTGGGTTGCGCCTGCTTTCGATGATTCGGCGTGGGTGTCCGGCCCGGCCCAGCTCGGATACGGCGACGGCGACGAGGCAACGGTCGTCGGCTACATCGACACGGACCCAGTGACCGCCGGGATCCAGAAGAATGCGACGACCTATTTTCGCACGACGGTCAATGTCCCCGATCCCGGGCAGTTCGCTTCGCTCAGGCTCGCGCTCCTGTACGACGACGCCGGCGCGGTCTTCATCAATGGAGTCGAGGTCGTGCGCACGGCGAATCTTCCCGCGGCCGCCGGCTACGACACCTTCGCGACCGCGACGAGCGGGGAGAATGCCACGCAGACTTGGGTCTTGCCGACAACCGTGCTTACGGCGGGAGTGAACACCATCGCCGTCGAGATTCATCAGGCGTCGGCCACGAGTCCCGACATCAGCTTCGATCTCCGGCTCCTCGGCGTTTCGGAGGTGACGCGGGGGCCGTATTTGCAAATGAACAACGACTCCGGCGTGACCGTTTGCTGGCGCACGGATTCCCCGTCGGACAGCGTGGTGAGATTCGGAACCGTGCAAGGCACCCTCACTGGCAGCGCGACGGATGCGGGCGTCACGACGGAACACGAAGTGCGTGTGAGCGGCCTACAGCCCGACACGAAGTATTTCTATTCCATCGGCGCGACGGACATCCCGCTCGTGGGAGACGACGCGGATCACTTTTTCAAAACCGCGCCCGTGCCCGGGACGGATCGGCCCATGCGCATCTGGGCGCTCGGCGACTCCGGCACGGCTAACGCAAATCAGCGGGCCGTCCGCAACGCTTACTACGCGAGCAGCTCCTACAAGTTTAACGACATGATCCTGCTCCTCGGCGACAACGCCTATAACACCGGCCTGGACACCGAATATCAGTCCGCGCTTTTTGACACGTATTCCGACGTGCTCCGCCAGAGCGCGGTCTGGTCGTGCCTCGGCAATCACGAGACGGCGCAGGACCGGACCGGCGTCTATCCCGGCGTGCCCTATTTCGACATCTTCACCTTTCCTACTGCTGCCGAGTGCGGCGGCTATGCGTCGGGCACCGAGCGTTATTTTTCGTGGGATTTCGGAAACATCCATTTCATCAGCCTCGACGTGCAGACGACCACCGCCGCGCTGCGCACCAACATGCTCGCTTGGCTCGCTGACGATCTCGCCGCCAACACGCGCCGCTGGACGATCGCCGTCTGGCATCATCCGCCCTACACGAAAGGCAGCCACAATTCCGACACGGAATCGCAGCCGAAGTGGGCGCACGAAGTTCTCGCGCCGCTGATCGAGGACGGGGGCGTGGACCTCGTCATCTGCGGCCACAGCCACTGCTACGAACGCTCGCATTTGCTCGACGGTTTTTACGCCACGCCCACCCTCGCCAGCAGCGGCACTTTCATCGACGGGGGCGACGGACGCACCGACGGCGACGGCGTCTATGGGAAATACTACGGTGCCCGCGCCGGCACGGTGTATGTCGTGGCCGGCAGTTCCGGGCAGGCCACGAACTGGACCGGCGGCAGCACCGCTCGTTTCAATCCGAATCCGCACCCGGTGATGTATCTCTCCGAGTTGCAACTCGGCTCCCTGATTCTCGACATCGATGGCAACCGGCTGGATGCAAAATTCA